>NZ_JBQOJA010000034.1:0-29123 GCF_054971385.1 Marinococcus tarijensis
AGCGGAACGCCTTCGGGTTCCAACGGTATGACCGTCTGCGGGCCAAAGTGTTACTGCATCATCAATATAAATGGTCGTTCGCCGGATAATGGAGGGGGTCACCCCAACATTAGACATAGAACCCTTTTTTAGGATCCTGAGAATAAACCGATCAGGGAATTGATGAATACGATGATAATTGCTACCGGAGCGATGTAGCGAATGATGGTAAACCATACAAGAAATACTCCATTTCCCATCACAGAGCCTCTCATTACTTCATCACGCAGATCTGCCTTTTTCATTTTTAAAGGAAGGAACAGAGACACGATCAGTGCTCCGAGAGGAAGCAGGAAGTTGCTTGTCAGAATATCGATGGAATCAAAGAAGGTGTTTCCGAAAATAAGCCAGTCAGAAAGCAGTCCGTACGACAGATTCGACGGAATCCCGAGGAGAAAAATCAGAATGCCAACGACCCAGGCTGTGCGTCCACGGCTGTCCGGGCGTTTGTAGGACACTGAGGAAACGATAATCTCCAGCAGTGAAAATGCCGAGGTTAACGTAGCGAATACAAGCAGGAGCATAAACAGCGTAAAGAACAGTGAACCAAGTGCAAGCTGCTCAAACACGGCCGGCAGTACAATGAAAATTAAATTCGGGCCGGCGTCCGGCGGGATATCAAAAGCAAATACTCCCGGGAAAATGGCAAGTCCGGAAAGCAGCGAAATAATAATCGTTAATACGACAATAGAAAACGCTGAATTGATCAGGCTTTTTTCTTTTGGAAGGTATGAGCTGTATGTAGCCATTACAGAGTTACCAAGGCTGAGCGAGAAAAATGCCTGGCCGAGGGCAAATAGAATCGTGGTCCCTGTAACTGCACTAAAGTCCGGCTGCAAAAAGAAAGCAATTCCCTCGCCGGCTCCTTCAAGGGTGAGTGAACGGATTACAAGCACAATAAATAAAATAAAGAGAGCAGGCATCATCCAGTTCGTCGTTCGTTCGATGCCTTTACGTACACCGCCCTGTACGACAAGAATCGTAATCAGCATAAAAGCAAGATGGGCGATGCCTACTTCCCACGGATTGGAAATAATCGAGCCGAATAAGGCTCCGTAATCTGTTCCTTCACCTGCAAGACCTCCAAGGCTCCTTACAAAGTAAATAATAATCCATCCGCCGACAACAGAATAAAAGGATAAAATTAAAATAGCACAGATCATGCCCATGATACCGTTAAAAAACCAGGGCGTATTCGGCGCAATCGTTTTATAGGCGGGGACCGGCGGCTTTTGGGTGCGACGCCCGACCACAAATTCGGCTATTAATAAAGCGGTGCCGAGAATGAGCGTAAAAGCAACAAAAATCAGAAAAAAAGCCCCGCCGCCGCTGGTTCCTGCCACGTAAGGCAGACGCCAGACAGCGCCCAGACCAATGGCAGATCCGGCTGCTGCTAATACGAACCCAAGCCTCGTTCCCCACTGTTCACGTGGTTGGCTCATAGTAGTTCCTCCTTAAAATTAATTTATTCCTTTAAAGTACCGAACATGTGGGACTTTTGTCAAGAACAGGACGTGAGTTTATCGATTGCCGAATTCCTAAAATAATGCTATAATTTGAAAGTTAATAAAAAGTTATAGGAGTTGTTTGAATGTCAGTACAGCAATATGAAGTAGGCGCAATCGTCGAGGGGAAAGTAACGGGGATTAAACCATTCGGCGCGTTCGTTGCGCTCGACGGAAATAAACAAGGATTGGTTCACATTTCTGAAATTGCCCATGGCTACGTTAAAGATATTAACGAAGCATTGTCAGTAGGCGATGAAGTTAAAGTGAAAATCAAATCCGTCGATCAGGAATCAGGGAAGATTTCTCTTTCCATCCGGGACACCCTTCCGGCACCGGAAAAAAGCGAAAGCCGTCCTCAGAGCCAGGCTCCGCGTCAAAGCAAGAGCAGCGGCCGCCCGGTCCAGCAGAGCAGTAACGACACCCAGGGATTTAATACTCTTGAAGATAAATTAAAAGACTGGCTGAAGCAATCCAATGAAATTCAGGCAGATCTGAATAAACGGGTACGCAAATAATCATTTCCATTTTTAAAACCGTCGCTTTCGAGCGGCGGTTTTTTTATAAAGCTGAAAAGGGTACAGGTACTTAAAGAACGTTTTGCGGGCGCTCCGGTTTTTCTTTATAATAGAGAAGGATGAATGAGACGGAGAAAAAGTAAAACATATTAAAGGGAGGCAGTAATAAGATGGCAAAGCAGATTGAAGTAAACAGCAAAAATATTTCTCAGGAAATATCAGAGCATGAGATCGAGCAGCTTCAGCCAATGGTGGAAACGGCTCATCGCATGATTCACGAAAAAACCGGTGCCGGTTCGGAATATCTCGGGTGGGTAGACCTTCCGGATACATACGACAAGGAGGAATTTTCGCGCATCCAGCAGGCCGCGGAGAAAATCAAAAAGGATTCGGACGTGTTGATTGTCATCGGTATTGGGGGCTCCTACCTTGGAGCAAAGGCGGCTATCGACAGCCTGAGCCATTCGTTTCGCAACCAGCTCGACGGCTCTAAACGGAACGGTCCGGAAATTTACTTCGCCGGTCATCAGATCAGTCAGCGCTACATGCATGACCTTCTGGAAATGGTGGAGGGCAAGGACGTTTCAATAAACGTCATTTCAAAATCCGGCACTACGACAGAACCGGCTCTTGCGTTCCGGGTTTTCCGGGACTGGCTCGAAAATAAGTACGGGGCAGAGGAAGCAGCTTCAAGAATCTATGCTACGACGGATAAAAGCAAAGGTGCTTTAAAAACGCTGGCTGATGAAAAGGGCTATGAAACCTTCGTCGTGCCAGATGATGTCGGCGGCCGTTATTCTGTTTTAACAGCTGTAGGTCTTCTTCCTATTGCTGCAGCTGGCCTGGACGTGGAAGAGATGATGAACGGGGCATCTGCTGCCATGGAAGCAGGCAGGCTTCAAAGTGTAAAAGAAAATTCGGCCTACCGCTATGCTGCTGTCCGCTATGCTGCGTACCAGAAGGGGAAAGCCATTGAACTGCTGGTGAACTACGAACCACACATGCACTTTGTGTCTGAATGGTGGAAGCAGCTGTACGGGGAAAGCGAAGGCAAAGACGGCAAAGGGCTGTTTCCCGCCGCAGTCGATTTTTCCACAGATCTTCATTCGATGGGACAGTATATCCAGGAAGGCCGCCGTCATCTGCTTGAAACAGTGCTTCATGTCCAGGATGCAGGAAGTGCTCTGGAATTAAAAAACACCGATGATGATCTGGACGGCTTAAATTATCTATCCGGGGAAACCATGGGCTTTGTGAACGAGAAGGCCTTTGAAGGAACGCTTCTTGCGCATACGGACGGGGGCGTGCCGAATATCATTATTGATATTCCCGAATGGAACGAATATTACTTTGGCTACCTTGTTTATTTCTTTGAAAAGGCTTGTGCTGTGAGCGGCTATATGCTCGGCGTTAATCCATTTGACCAGCCGGGTGTGGAGGCGTATAAAAAGAACATGTTTGCGCTTCTCGGCAAGCCGGGATTTGAAGAACGGCAGACGGCGCTTGAAACGCGTCTGAATGAAGAGTAAGCAGAAACTCGGCCTGTCCGCCGACAGGCCGGCTTTTTATAAATTTGCATAAAAACATGAAAAAGGTCTTGTCAGAAAGAAGCAGGCAAGGTACAATGTTTCATGTCGGCTGATAATTTACCGGCAAAAACATGGGGCCTTAGCTCAGCCGGGAGAGCGCTTGGCTGGCAGCCAAGAGGTCAGCGGTTCGATCCCGCTAGGCTCCACCATACATACTACGTCAATGACGCCGGTTTGAGAACTAATTCTCGAGCCGGCGTCGTTTTTTATTAATAAGTATATGTACTTTTTTTAGTTACAAAACTTGCCGTTTGAAACGCGATGGGGTATTATATATTCATTCCAAGATACATACTACGCCAACGACGCCGGTTTGAGGGACTATCCTCGGCCCGGCGTCGTTCTTTGTTCCGGCGGTATGTGTTTGGGCTGACAGTCCCGTACTATTTATAATAGAGATTTTCGTTGGACAACGGAATCGAGGCATGGCAGTTTTCGCACGGCTGTTCGTTTCCGGTAACGTTAGCATCAGTCCCTAGTGTTTCTGGGGGCATTTGAATGGAAGCTGTGTTTTCGTGTCCGCATTCCGGACATTTTACCATTAACATTGATTATTCACCTCGCTTTTTATAATGATTTTCCCGGCTTCCTGGGGGTTATAACTTCAATTGTAAGAAAAATGAAACAAATGGGCATAACTGATCCTTTAGGCCTTGTAGGAGGCTGCTGAAATGTATTATGCTGTGAGCAATTCTCTATCGAAAATAGCAAAAGGAGTTAGGATAGATGAGAAAAAGATTTATACTGCTGATTACAGCAGCCGCAGCTGGAGGTGTCTGGATAATCTTTTCTTTAAACAGAGAATCTGTAAATGAAAACAGTGAGAGAACTAAAACCCCGGACGAAGAGCTTTCAGAACTGGAAGAGATGAATGTTTATTCATTTTTGCAGCACCGTCTAAATACATATCATAAGTCTACTGTAGAAGTGTTTGGGTCAAGTGTGGCTGCCGGGACCGGAGCGGACAGCTACAGCGAATCATGGGCCGGCCTATTAGAAGAGAGACTGCAGCAGATTAATGATGACAGCGGGCACGTAGAGCTGAACAATCATGGAGTTGAGGGCTATTCCTCGGAGGATATGCTTAAACGGGAAATAATCGATGCTGAGCTTTCTGAAGAAGCGGATTTTGTGATTATTGAGACAGGGATACTGAATGATTTCTATCGGGGCATTCGGGCTGCTCAAAGTATTGATAATATCCATCAGTTGATCCGGGAGGCGAAAACGAAAGCGCCGGATGCCGTAGTATTAGTGATGAACCCAAACCCGGCGATCACCTATGAAAGCACGACCCCGAAGCTGGATAGCGGCTATCAGGAGTTTGCCGATCAGCTCAAAGAAGAATTTGATCGCCATCAGGGAGTATTATTTATAGATGCCTCTGTGCCCTTTCACGAAAATGCAGAAAACGGCCGTCAAATGGAACAGTATATTGGTGACGGCATTCACCCAAACAGCGAAGGCTATTGGCTCTGGTATAAGCATATGGATGCGTATTTTGAGCAGACCCCTGTTCAGAAGGCAGAAGTACCCGGTTAAAAGATCCATAAAGTGCTTTTATAGAAAGAACGCGCTGCGAAGGCAGGGCGTTCTTTTTTGCAGACCTTCCTCTGAAACTGTTTATGAATGCAATTAGTAGATTATAAGAAAAAAGTTCAGTAACAGCAGAGCAGCTGCCAGGCTTTTTACGAATTCCCCTGTCTGGCTTCCGGAGGTTAATAAAAAAACATTTGAAAGAAGTACTGTCTTAGGAGGAATGAGGAAAAACAGCTCATTTCCCCTCGATATTAGGTAAGACAAAGGCAAACACCCAAATAGAAGAGCATAGCCAGAAGAAAAAGGAAGGAGGCTTTTATGAATTACACTGCGTGTGAGCTAGTTTTCAGCCCGGCGTTTAACTGCTGGAGCCGTATTTCATACTTGTATCAGTGTGAACCGAAAATAGTAACTGTATCGATTTTTCCCGTAGCCGGCAGAACAAGTACTCAATTCAACGCTGACACGTTGAGTATTGAAGAATTTTGGAAGATTTGCTATGAAAAATTCAAAGCTGCCTCTTAGAAAAGTTAAAAATGGCGGTACTTTCAGGGAACGTTTGCCCGTCTGCTCAGAGGGTAATTACCAGTAGGTACAAGGAATGTTAGAAGAGGTGAGAGTATGACTGCGGGACTATTATTAAGCGCTGTTCCACCCAAGGGTCATCCTTTTGTGATGATCGCCACGGATTCAAAAGGAGCGAGTCTTGAAGGCGGCCCGGCCGATGAAAAAACGCAGAAGGTATTTGACGCCGGAAATGCACTGCTGGCTGTAAGTGGTGTAGCAACAGATGCCCACCGGGCCCGGCTTGTAGAGCTGCTTGAAGCATATAAAGCACAACCAATTGATGAAAAAATGCAGCTGATTTATGACGAAAGCCTGGCCGTCAAAAGTAAGCTGGGCTTAAACATGACTGCTGCGATTATGCAGTTTGACGAAAACGGGAATCCGCAGGTAGCTTTCTGCTATGTCGGAACAGATGAAGGAGACCGGCAGTTCAACCCATATACGTTCGACCGCCGGGTGCCTGAGGTTAATCATGCTTATTTTGGCGAAGATAAAGAAGGGGTTACCGAGTTCCGAAAAAAACTGGATGAGAAGCTCGATAAAAAAACCATCACCCCGGAGCACGTGCGGGAGTCTGCCGGCTGGTTTATCCGGAGGGCTGCGGAGGCTTTCCCTGAAGCAGTTAATACGAAAGTCCAGACGAAGGTAAAGGTATTCAGGCCCGGAGGATGAGCCGGCGCAAATATTTTATGCAAATGAAAGGGGATAAAATTAATGAGCTTTGAACATACATTCGCCACCAAAACCCGTAAATATTTAAATATTGATGCTCAGCCCGAGCAGCAGCTGATTGAATCTACGGCGAGGGAAATTATGTATTATTTCATGGATCTTGAAGAAGAATTCAAAAATATAAATGACCGTAAGTTTCATATTGAAGCGGGCTTTCATGAAAGCTATATTAAGATCAACAAGCGAAAGCTCACTTTTGAGCTGAAGCATATTCCTTCTCACCGTATCACCATCATTCAAAAGGTGAATGGCAGTAAAGCCCATATAGATCATATTATCGCCAAAGACGAGGAAGCCCGAAGTGAAGCGGATGAGACCCCCTTCAGCCGTGATTTGATCCGCCGGTATCTGATTCAGACATTCGGATACTCTCTTGACTTGAGTAATATTTATTGATGTCCTCCTCCGGAGGGCATTTTTTTATTGGAAAATTATTTTTAACAAACGAAGCCGCAGCGGTTGAATAAATGCCAGGAGCGTCAGATAATATACATGTGTAAACACAAGCCAGCGTGAGCGTTGAAAAGCACATAATGGCAAAAAAATCAGATAATTCTTTATTTTTTAATTGAAGCAGGAGGAGAGAGATGAAAAGCACGGCGGTATTTAAACAGATGAAGGGGCGGCAGGAGCCGATCACAATGATCACGGCGTATGACGCTCCGACGGGAAAGGCGGCAGAAAAAGCTGGAATGGATATGATACTTGTGGGTGATTCAGCGGGCATGGTCGTGCACGGATACGATTCCACGATTCCGGTAACACTTGATGACATGGTGATGCATGCACGTGCGGTACGCCGGGGAGCTCCGGACACATTTATCGTAGTGGATCTGCCCTTTTTAACCTATCATTCTTCCATAGAGAGTACGTTTACTGCAGTGAGACGCCTGATGCAGGAAGGCGGCGGACAGGCAGTTAAGCTTGAAGGGGGAGATGAAGCTGCCACAGAGATTATCGCTCGCTTAACGACTGCCGGCGTACCGGTCATCGGACATATTGGCCTTACTCCGCAATCCGTCGGGGTGCTTGGAGGATATAAGGTACAGGGGAAAACAAGAGAAGCAGCACAGAGGTTGATAAAAGAAGCACAGGAGATCGAGCAGGCAGGGGCCTTTGCACTGGTGCTTGAATGTGTGCCGGGAGAGCTCGCTGCCCGTATTGCCGGGCATCTTTCGGTGCCGGTTATCGGTATAGGCGCCGGTGCCGGCATAGATGGCCAGGTGCTGGTTTTTCATGACGCTGTCGGATGGGGGGACAGCTTTGTCCCTTCCTTTGCTAAGCAGTACACTAACGTCCAGGCCCAAATTGACGAAGCCCTTGAAAGCTACGTAAGCGATGTGAAAACGAGAGCATTTCCGGAGGACAGACACACTTTTTCCATGGACACCTCTGTGCTGAACGATCCTGGCAGGGGAGGGGCTTCATGAAAGTTTTTTCTGGCATTCATGAACTTCGTACGCATATCGATGAACGAAAGCAGCAGGGGGAAATGATTGGATTTGTGCCGACAATGGGAGCGCTGCATGAAGGCCATTTTTCGTTGATAAACCAGGCTTTGAAAGAAAACGACGCGGCGGTGGTGAGCATTTTTGTCAATCCACTGCAGTTCGGCCCGGGTGAAGATTACGAGGCGTATCCGCGTACGCTCGATTCCGACCTCGAAAAAGCTGAAGCCCGGGGCGTTGATATAGTGTTTGCCCCTTCAGCAGCAGAAATGTATCCTGAAGAGATGCAGACGGAAGTGCACGTGCATGAAGGAACTGATGTACTCTGCGGCAAAAGCCGGCCGGGGCATTTTGACGGAGTGGCGACTGTAGTACTGAAGCTGCTGCAGATTGTTCAGCCAACGCGGGCCTACTTTGGACAGAAGGATGCTCAGCAGGCCGCTGTACTGACGAATATGGCCCGTGATTTTAATCTTCCTGCAGAAGTTGTTACCGGCCCGACGGTGCGGGAACCTGATGGCCTGGCGCTGAGCTCCCGCAATGTGAACTTAACCAGCGGAGAGCGCCGGGAAGCTGTGTGGCTGTATAAAGGTTTAAAGCAGGGAGCTTTATGGATAGAAGAAGGCTCCTGCGGACTGGAGGAGATTTTGAAGCAAGCAAAGCATACAGTGGAAGCTAATATCTCCGGCACGGTTGATTATATGGATATTTTAACGTATCCCGGTCTCAGGCCTGTAAAGGAATGGAACGGCCGGGTAATTATTGCAGGAGCGGTGCAGTTTTCGGGGGCAAGACTCATCGATAATATCATTCTGTCTCCCGGCGAGAAAGGAAGGACGTGACACTATAATGTACCGTACAATGATGAAATCAAAGCTTCACCGGGCCGTAGTTACAGAAGCAGACCTAAACTATGTAGGAAGCATTACCATTGACCGGGATCTGATGGAGGCGGTGGACCTGTGGGAAAATGAGAAGGTACAGGTGGTTAATAATACGAACGGGGCCCGTCTGGAAACGTATGTGATTGAAGGCCCCCGGGGCAGCGGAGTCATTTGCTTGAACGGGGCAGCCGCAAGAATGGCGCAGCCGGGGGATATAGTCATAATTATTGCATATGCGTTAATGGAAAATGAAAATGCCCGGGAGTTCAAACCGGCGGTAGCTGTGCTGGACAGTCAAAATCAAATCCAGCAGATGCTTTCTTACGAGCCCGCTTCAACGACACTGGATTAAAAGGAGAGGCTGCCTGTGCGCACACCAGAAGCTATTATGAAGTTGATAATAGAGACTGCCAGGGGCGATGAACGGGTTCGGGCCGCAGCTTTGAGCGGCTCCCGCGCAGCTTTCGGAAGCAGCCCTGCTGATCTTTTCAGCGATTTTGATATTATTTATTTTGTGGAAAATATGGAGCAAATGATTCAGGACCGAACCTGGCTTAAAGTATTTGGAGAAATTATGATTATGCAGACGCCGGATGAAATGAATTTGTACCGGGAGCCCTCGGGAAAATCATTTGCCTTTCTGATGCTTTTTGAGGACGGCAATCGCATTGATTTAACCTTAAAGCCATCGGCCGGAAGATACGGGCATTGGAAGCAGGACGGCTTGACCCGCTGTCTGCTGGATAAAGATAATCCGGCTTCTGAATTTCCAGCACCCACAGATATAGGCTACAAAACAAATATACCGGCAGAAACGCTGTTTCAGCAATGCTGTAATGAGTTTTGGTGGGTGGCTGTGTACGTGGCAAAAGGCTGGAGGCGCAAGGAAATGCTCTATGCCCAGGCTCATCTGCAAATTATCCGCCGTATGCTGATACAAATGCTGCAGTGGAGGGTGGTGCTCGAAGAAAAGACATCAATCAATTTCGGCCAGGAGGCGAAGCATCTGGAAAAACATCTGGGGGATAAGAGCATCAAAGAACTGGCAGATACTTATGCTGCAGGTTCTTACGAAAGCATCTGGGCCTCCCTGCAGACAGCGATGACTATGTTTGCCCGGGAATCCGCTTTTGTTGCGAGCCAATGCGGGTTTGCTTTGAAAGAAGAGGAGGCAGCACAGGTGCAGCAGTACATTAAAAGGGCCGGGCGTGTGCAGTAAAATAAAAAAAGGCTCCTGCCAGGCAGCAGGAGCAAAATGAAATATGGGATAAGAGCAGCAAATTGGACGAATGCTACTCTATGTGTTTATTATTACCTAAAGAGTAGGAAAAATACACACTTTTCAGAAAAAATAATGCTTTTACCTATAGAGTCAAATGAGTCTAAACTACTGATCGAATAGATATCCAGCCCGTTTGTAGTGGATCTGGGCCAATTCTCCCCAACGCTTCACTTCGTGCAGAAGCAGCCTTTTTGGCTGGCCAGTCCGTTGCTTAAACAATGGTATGCCGTTTCCTAAAAGATCAGGCGTAAAGGTAATAATATATTCGTCGATCAGTTCTGCTTCAAGGAGAGGGTCTATAATCTCTGTGCCTCCGATGATCCAGATGCCGCTCGGACTCCTGCTGTTTGTTTTGAAGCCATTCTGCCACACTGCCCTGTACAAAAGAAACGCGGCCGTCGTTTCCCAGGCGGCTGGTGGAAAAAACATAGCAGTCTTTATCGCTGTACGGAAAGGTGTCCGTTAAGACGAGTACGTGTTCATAGGTTTTTCTCCCCATTACGACCGTATCCACCCGCCGGTACATTTCATCGTAGCCATTATCATCTTCGCCTTGGGCTTTCAGCAGCCAGTCAATATTCCCTTCGGCATCAGCGATATAGCCGTCAAGGCTGGCGGCGATAAACAGAATTACTGGCTTCATCGTGACCACTCCCCTCTGTTAGTACATTCATTTTAGCATGTTAAAAAAAGAAAACTACAATAATTATACGGTAAGGAGGTCCAGCATGAAGAAAAACTGGGTGTGGGTAAGTGTTGCTGCGGTAATGGTTTTGGCAGGCGGTGCGGGCTATTGGGCAGACCGGCACGTGTTAATCACAAATGTCGATGGCAATGACAAATACTGGTATATCGAAGGCGGCAAGACGGCGGAAGAGCTCTATCTTCGTCCGGAAACGGCGGCCTCTTTATACGAAGCGGAATTAGAACAAGAAGGTGAGACTGTACGTTTATCAGTGAATGGCTCTTCGTGGGAGGGAGAGCTTGAAGAGAGTCCGGCGTGGTTCAATTGGAGGGGGGAGGTCTATATTCCTGCAAAAGAAGCCGCCAAAGAGCTGGCATTCGAGGAAGAAGAGACTGAAAATCGATATACAGCCCAGTTTTGGAGCCCGGCACAGGAAAGAATCGCCAGGGTAATTGAAAAAGGCGAAGAGTTTACAGGCGTGCCGTACAAATGGGGGGCATCTGAAACTACGACCGAGTATTTCGACTGCTCCTCCTTTACCCAGCGCATCTACGCAGAAGAAAATGTCGATCTTCCGAGGGTGTCGGAGGATCAGGCGCAGGAAGGCCGGGATGTTGCTGAAGAAAACTGGAAACGGGGAGACCTCATTTTCTTCGACACGACTGGAGACGGCAGTATTAATCATGTGAGCATGTATATTTCTGACGAAACGCTGTTTCATGCCACAGAATCTGACGGTGTCGGCTATACCGATTTTTCGAATTACTGGAAAGAATCTGTGGTGGAATCAAAACGATTCATTGTTTAAAAGCCGTTTGGATTCGTCTTCCTAAAAAGAAAGTGATAAAATAAAGAACGGAATAGACATGGGAAGATGAAACGAGGAGGATTTTTAAGCATGGATTTTAACAAAGTATTAAACCGCAAAAATACAAACTCAATGAAATGGGACTTTGCCGCTGAACGCTACGGTTCTTCGGAGCTATGGCCGATGTGGGTCGCGGATATGGACTTTCAGGCGCCTCAGCCCGTGCTTGATGCCATGCAGGAGGTGCTGGATCACGGGATTTTCGGCTATCACCGGCGTCCGGAATCATTGAGGGACGCGACGACCGAATGGATTCGTACGCGCCACAACTGGAATGTAAGCAATGAGCAGCTCGTCTTCACTCCGGGCGTAGTGCCGGCGATTAGTCACCTGATACAGACATTTACCGAAAAAGGTGAGGGCGTTATTCTGCAGACACCGGTTTACTACCCTTTCTATATGCTGGTGGATAATAACGAACGTACACTGTATAAGAACCCGTTGAAGGAAACAGAAGAAGGATTTACTATCGATGTGGAAAACCTTGAAGAACAGATGAAAGCCGGCGCGAAAATGCTGTTGTTGTGCAGTCCCCACAATCCTATCGGCCGGGTATGGACCGAAGAGGAGCTGCAGCAGATCGCCGCACTGGCAGAAAAATACAACGTGCTGGTAGTATCCGATGAAATTCACGCAGACCTTATTCTCTCCGGCGTGCATGTGCCGTTTTCGAAGGCGGCGGAGGGCTACGACGTGGAAACCATCACCTGCATGGCACCGAGCAAAACCTTTAATCTTGCAGCCCTGCAGCTGTCCTACGTTGTGTTTGAGAAAAAGGCTTCGCAAAAAGCATACGAAACCCATCTGCAGCGTAATTTTGTCGGAATCGACAACCCGTTTGCCACAGTAGCTGCGGAAGCGGCCTACCGGCACGGGAGCGAGTGGCTGGAAGAACTGCTCGTTCATCTGCGGGAAAACGTTGATTATTTAAAGGATCAACTGGAGTCGGCAATCCCGGAAGCGCATGTTATTAAGCCGGAAGGGACGTATCTTGTCTGGATTGATCTCCGGAGCCTCGGCATGGATAAAAAAGAGCTGGAGGAATGGCTGCGCAAAGAAGCAGGGGTAGCTCTTAGTGACGGCCATATCTTTGGAGATGAAGGTTCTGGTTTTGTCCGCATTAACGTGGCCTGCCCACGCACGCATATCGATGAGGGCGTACGCCGCTTAAAAGAGGCATATGATCGAACAATTCAGGCCGCTGGCCGTAAATCATGAAAACGTTCCGTCTAGTCCGCCTCAGCCTGTTTCAAAAAGACGGTGACGCGATTGAAATGCATGAGATAAAAATGAAAGAAGGGCTCATTATTAACCGGGAAGAGCCTGATAGATCATGGCTCCTTGATGCGGTCATACCTACAGAGTATGAAGACATTATTCACGAGTGGGAAAGACACGAAGAGGAAATGCTGATGGAAGCGGTCATCACTCATCCCGACAATGCCCCGGCGCTTTTGAGGGGAGTCGTGAAAAAAACCACGAGACTCGAGCATTCTCTTGGCGTTTTAATCCAGGCGTATATGGCTGGAAAGGATGAAAATATCACCGAACTGATATTGAAAGAGCTGATTACCGAAGGGTATGAAGGCAATCAGCTCATGGAAGAGTTTCACGAGCGAAAAAACGATCAGCGCTCCTGGTCTAAAGCAATGGCGGCAAGATTATACAGCCGCCAGGAAAAATAAATGCCCCCGGAGAGATGATAGAAGTGGAGTGATACGTATGTGTGAGGAACTGGGCATATGACAACCTGCTACAAATTCCGGGACTACTATAATAACGAAGTGGAATTGGCGTTAAACGGCACTCCATTTTCAGACAAGCCGGGACATGTATGGGTTATATGCTTATATGCCGGCAGGTGGCTGCTCACTCGTCACTCCCAGCGCGGGCTGGAGTTTCCGGGCGGGAAGATCGAAGAGGGAGAAGCCCCCGAAGAAGCAGCTGTACGGGAGGTTGATGAGGAAACCGGAGGGCGGATTGAAGTGATACGCTCTCTCGGCCAGTATAAGGTGGCGGGCCGGAGTGAAGATGTAATAAAAAATATATACATCGCTGTGGTGGAGTCGCTGATTCCTCATGAGGATTATATGGAAACAGACGGTCCGGTGCTTATAGAAACACTTCCAAGTAATATTCGTGATCATCCCGGCTACAGCTTTATTATGAAAGACGAAGTGCTCCCCCGTACTGTGAAGTATGCGGAGGAAGCAGGATATATTACATTAAAATGAAAGGAACCGGTGCCTGCATATGAACAGGTACCGGTTCCTTTTTGACATATGGCAGCTTTCTGAGGCTGACGAAAAATAGCGCCTACAACTGGGCTGGTCCAGCTTCTGCGATAGAAGCAGGCACATCGTAAAACCGCTTGAAATTTTCTGCAAACTTGCGGGCAAGCATGCGGGCCTGAACCTCATAGTCGCCGGCTTCTTTCCACATTTTCTTCGGCTGAAGCATATCTTCGGGAACTCCGGGGCAGGACTCGGGGATATGCAGCCCGAAAATAGGATCCTCGACCGTGGCTGTATCAGTCAGCTCTCCGTTGAGGGCTGCCTGCACCATAGCCCGGGTGTATGAAAGGTCCATGCGGCTGCCGACTCCGTAACCGCCGCCGCTCCATCCGGTGTTCACCAGGAAGACAGGAACGTTGTGTTCATCGATTTTTTCACCGAGCATTTCTGCATAGACGGAAGCCTGTCGTGGAAGAAACGGTGCCCCAAAGCAGGTGGAGAAGGTTGCTTCCGGAGAAGTGACGCCTCTTTCCGTGCCGGCGAGCTTGCTTGTGTAGCCGCTGAGGAAATGGTACATGGCCTGCTCCTTCGTGAGTCTGCTGATTGGCGGAAGAACGCCGAATGCATCTGCGGTTAAAAAGATGATCGCCGAGGGATGGCCGGCTGTGCCGGAGGGGACAATCCCATCGACATGTTCAATCGGATAAGCCGCCCTTGTGTTTTCCGTAATCTGAGTATCCGTATAGTCAACTTTTCCGCTGGCATCGTCTATACCAACGTTTTCAAGTACAGCGCCAAAACGGATAGCGTTCCAGATCTGTGGTTCTTTCTGTTTGGAAAGGTTCGAGCATTTGGCGTAGCATCCGCCTTCAATATTAAAAATACCGTTTTCGGACCATCCGTGTTCATCGTCGCCGACCAAAAGCCGGGAAGGATCTGCGGAAAGGGTTGTTTTTCCGGTACCGGAAAGGCCGAAAAACAAAGCACTTGAACCGTCACTGCCAATGTTTGCCGAGCAGTGCATCGGAAGTACGTTTTGTTCAGGGAGCAGGTAGTTCATGACAGAAAAGATCGATTTTTTCATTTCCCCGGCGTATTCTGTGCCGCCGATTAAAATCTTGCGCTGTGCAAAGCTGATGACGATAAATGTTTCCGACGAGGTGCCGTCTGTCTCAGGGTCTGCTTTGCATTCCGGTGCAGCTATGAGTGTGAAGGGTGGAGCAGAAGGATTTTCTCTTCCGTCTGGTCGGATAAACAGCTGCCGGGCGAACAATTGATGCCAGGCGCAGGAGGTGATGACCCGGACAGGAAGCTGGTAGTCAGGGTCGGCCCCGGCCAGAGCGTCGCTTGCGAATACTTCATTCTGACTGTTCAAATGAGCCATCACTTTTTTATAAAGCCGTTCAAACACTTCTTCGGACATTGGTTGGTTTACATTTCCCCAGTCAATATAAGGAGAACTGCCGGGCTCATCGACAATATATTTATCCTTTGGCGACCGTCCGGTATATTTGCCTGTTTTCACGGCAAGAGCACCTTCTGCTGTAAGTGAGCCCTCCTGTAGAGCCAGCGAGCGCTTCACAAGCGCAGGGACAGAGAGATTCCATTGGACGTGCGCTTCATTCAATAGATTTGTTTCGGGTTTGGAAGCGAACGGCGGCTTCATAAACAATCACTCCTTTAATGAGGGGGAAGTTGGATTTATTCATCACGAATGATGGATAGAATATAAAATAGTGTAACACATTTAGTTTAATAGTACATACTTATTCATTAAAAAAGTTCATGAATATTTTTAGACCTGAGAGGGAAAAGATGTAAGAAAGCAATGAAAGGGGAACAACTATGGAACGACAACCGGAATTTATTGTATTCTATGATAGTGATTGTCCGTTATGCACCAGGTTCCATACTTATCTTTCAGCGATAGATAAGACGAACAGGGTGAATTGGAAGCCTATATATGATGAGGATTTATTTGAAAAGTACCCGATGCTCAAGGGAGAACCGCTTGAAGAACAGATGCACAGTGTTGAGGACAATACGTACGTATACGCTGGTTATTATACGGTGAAAAAATTATGTTATACTATTCCGGCTTTGAAGCCGCTGAAGGCAGTATTTTTACTGCCGGGAGTAGAAACGCTTGGCCGCAAGCTGTATCACACTGTTTCTGTTAATCGGTATCAGTGGTTTCATTTCCTTTGCGATGACAAAACATGTCAGCGGGGAGGGCACTAGGTTTGACATCAAATAGGGTTTGCGTTAAGATTTTGTACGAACGGATACTCTTATCCTGAGCAGGTGGAGGGACAGTCCCTGAGAAGCCCAGCAACCATCCGGTAACGGAAAGGTGCTAACCTGGAGAGGCAGACAGATGCCTTGAAAGATAAGAGGCGAAAAAGCTGAACTGACAGCCCCTTTTCCCTCAATTTTTTGGGACAAGGGGCTTTTCCTGTACACAACGGCCTACTGCCGTTTTCTTTTCGTCTACCCCAAGAATGGGAGAGTACAACCGTAGCAGGCAGTTAAAAAGGAGGCAGCAGCGTGTCTACAATTGGACGACGTTTATTTACGTCGGAATCTGTTACAGAAGGGCATCCGGACAAGGTGTGTGATCAGATTTCCGACGCGATTTTGGATGCAATTTTAAAGGATGATCCGAATGCCCGGGTGGCAGCGGAAACAGTAGTAAACACTGGTCTCGTATTGGTGGCAGGAGAAATATCGACATCTACATACGTGGATATTCCTAAAATTGCCAGGGAAACTTTGAAAGATATCGGTTATACACGGGCAAAATACGGCTTCGATTACGAAACGTGCTCGGTTTTGACGTCTATAGATGAACAGTCGGCCGATATTGCCCAGGGTGTTGATGAGGCGCTTGAAACCCGTGAAGGATCGATGACCGAGGATGAACTGGAATCGATCGGAGCGGGAGACCAGGGCTTGATGTTTGGGTATGCAGATAACGAAACCGATGAGCTCATGCCGTTGCCGATTTCGCTTGCACACAAGCTGGCAAGCCAGTTAACAAAAGTTCGGAAAGACGGCAATCTTTCGTATCTGCGTCCCGATGGGAAAACGCAGGTTACTGTGGAATACGGAGACGACGGGAAGCCACTCCGGGTGGAAACGATCGTTATTTCCACCCAGCATTCGGATGACGTAACGCTTGCACAGATTGAAGAGGATATGCACAAATACGTTATCGAGCCGGTAGTGCCGGCAGAGCTTCTCGACGCTAAAACCAACTATTTCATAAACCCGACCGGCCGCTTTGTCATTGGCGGACCGCAGGGAGACGCCGGGCTTACCGGGCGAAAAATCATTGTTGATACGTACGGAGGCTATGCCCGTCACGGCGGCGGTGCGTTTTCCGGTAAAGACCCGACAAAGGTCGACCGCTCCGCTTCGTATGCAGCCCGGTATGTAGCTAAAAATATTATTGCAGCAGGACTTGCCGATAAATGCGAGGTTCAGCTTGCGTACGCGATCGGAGTAGCTCAGCCGGTTTCCATATCGATCGCTACGTTTGGTACGGGAAAAGTATCAGAAGAGGTGCTCGTAAAGCTTGCTAATGAAAACTTTGATCTCCGGCCGGCCGGCATCATCAAAATGCTTGATCTCCGCCGGCCGATTTACAGGCAGACAGCCGCTTATGGCCACTTTGGACGTCATGATGTTGATCTGCCCTGGGAACGCACGGACAAAGCGGCAGCGCTTCAGGAACAGGCATTCACCGAAAAACAGAAGTAAATATACAAAATACCCGCTCCTGTTTACATCAGGAAGCGGGTATTTTTTTGCTCAGTTTTTCTCCGTGTATGTTCCCACAGAGTCAAATTCATTTTTAATTTTGTCTGAAGGCTTCGGTCCGAGCAGGCTGACGACAATAATGATTAAGACGTTGATGAAGAAGCCTGGTACTATTTCATAAAGGTCAAACAGCCCTCCGGTAAGCTGGACCCAGATGATTACAGTGGCACCGCCGGCGATCATCCCGGCAAGTACACCCCACATGCTTGTCCGGCGCCAGAATAAGGAGAAAAGCATCGCAGGCCCGAACACTGCACCGAACCCGGCCCATGCGTAGCTTACAAGTTCAAGTACCGTGCTTCCCGGATTGGAGGCGAGGAGCAGGGCGATGAGGGCGATGACGATAACGCCAATCCGGCCGACCCAGACGAGCTCGCGGTCAGAAGCTTTAGGACGGAGCATCCCTTTATAAAAGTCTTCCGCAAGAGCACTTGAGGATACAAGCAGCTGGGAATCCACTGTGCTCATAATAGCAGCCAGAATCGCTGCGAGAAGAACCCCGGACACCCATGGGTTAAACAGTACCTGTGTAAACATAATAAAGACCGTTTCCTGGTTCCCTTCTCCTAGCTGGGCGTTCCCTGAAAAGTAGGCAATGCCGATAAACCCTGTAAAAATAGCACCGAGCAGAGAAATAACCATCCAGCTCATGCCTACAAACCGGGCCATTGGAATTTCTTTTTCGGAACGTATCGCCATAAACCTGGTAATAATATGCGGCTGGCCGAAGTAGCCCAGCCCCCAGGCAAGCAGGGAGACCACAGAAATAACACTCACATTCGTAAAGGCACTTAACGCATCCGGATTAATGGATGCCACGGTCTGAACAGAATTGCCCCATCCGCCAATTTCTATAACGGCAGCGATCGGAACAGCAACGAGCGCCAAAAACATTAGAATACCCTGGATAAAGTCAGTCCAGCTGACGGCCATAAATCCGCCGAGAAACGTATAGGTAATAATAACAGCACCGCCGATCCAAAGAGCTGCCTGATAGGAAAGGCCGAAGGAGCTGACAAACAGGGTAGCGCCCCCGACCAGTCCGGAAGAGGTATAAAAGGTAAAGAAAATAAGTATAAATAATGCCGAAACAATCCGCAGTGCTTTTGTTTTATCGTGGAAGCGGTTTTCAAGAAAATCGGGTATCGTAATGGAGTCGTTGGCGATGATTGTATACCTGCGCAGTCTTCTCGCCTGAAACTGCCAGTTTAAATAAGCCCCAATGGTAAGGCCGATAGGCAGCCAAATTTCACTCATCCCGCCCAGATAAATGGCTCCGGGCAGGCCAAGCAGAAGCCAGCTGCTCATATCAGATGCGCCGGCACTGAGCGCAGCTACGGGGCCATTTAATTTTCGTCCGCCTAAAACGTAATCCGAAAGGTTATTGGTCAGCTTGTAGAATAAAAAACCAATACTCAGCATTACAACAAGGTAAACGATAAAAGTTACAATTGTTGGTACGGAAATATCCATTTAAGTGGTCTCCTTTTTTGATTTAACATAACTGATTGCTGCTAAAATTACAGTAAGCGGCATGGGTATTAGTAACAGCAGCCATGTGAATAGCGTTATTCCTTCCATTCAGTACACCTCCCCTTGAATGTACTTTTATATATTGCAAGAATAGTGCCAATATTCTTAACTTCAACAGGCCTCAACAAAACCGGCGGAGAGGTCCATTATAATTGAATACTTCGCTGGATAGAAGCGCAAATAGAAAAATTAAGGAGTTAAAGGTGCAAAATTTTGCACTCCTAAGTTTTGGGATTTTGCGTACGTAGACTTTGCACTTCATGATAAAATCAGAGCAAGAATAAATTTTAAAGAGGGTGGGCCCATGGTATATCAAGGTACGAATTCGTTATCCTATCCTGAACTGAACGATGTGTTTGATCATTTAATGATAAAAATGGATCAGGGGATCCGTGTTATTGATGCAGATGAAAACCTGATTATTTATAATGACAAAATGCGTGAGATTGAGTCCATGACCTACGAAGATTTTAATAATAAAGGTATGATGGACGTTTTCCTTTTCGAGCATGAACGTGACAGCAGACTGCTCCAGGCTATCAAGCAGGGAGTGGAAACGAGAGAAAAAAAACAGCATTATACAACGAGCCGCGGGAAAAACATCACGACTATCAACGAAATTTTTCCGATTTATTCGGGCGGACGGATTGTCGCAGCAGCCGAGATCGCAAAGGACGTTACCCGCATGGAAAAGCTGGTCCGTGAAAACCAGAAAAAAACCGACAGCGGGCTTTTCACATTTGACCAGATTATCGGGCATTCGGCTGAAATCACAGGGGTGGTGCAGAACGCGAAGCGGGCAATGAGAACGTCCTCATCGGTGTTAATTGTAGGAGAAACGGGCACCGGAAAGGAATTATTTGCCCAGAGTATTCACAGTGAAAGCGAGCGGGCCGGCCAGCCGTTTGTATCACAGAACTGCGCCGCGCTTCCGGAAACGCTGATTGAGGGCATTTTGTTTGGTACGGTAAAAGGAGCCTTTACAGGGGCTTCCGAACGGGCCGGACTGTTTGAAAAAGCCGAAGGCGGCACGCTTCTGCTCGATGAAATTAATTCGCTGCCGGTGGCGCTGCAGGCAAAGCTTCTGCGCGTCCTGCAGGAAAAAAAGGTGACCCGTTTAGGGTCGCACAAAGAGCAGTCCATCAATGTCCGTATTATCGCCACGATGAACAAAGAGCCGGCAGAGGCTATTCAAAACAACGAGCTTCGTGAGGATCTTTTTTACCGTATTGGTGTCGTTACGCTGTATGTCCCTTCGCTGCGGGAAAGAAAAACAGATATCGAGCCGCTCGTGGAAACCTTTCTGGAAAAGTACAACCGGGTTTTTCAAATGGACGTGAATCGTGTCTCCCCTGCGGTGAAAGCGAGGCTGGAGTCCTATCACTGGCCGGGGAACATCCGGGAGCTTGAACACGTTATCGAAGGAGCGATGAATTTAATGCTTGATGAGGAAATGATCGAAGAAAGCCACCTGCCGGACCATTTCCGCAAACGCACCGATCTTCTGGAAACAGGTGAGGTGGAAAAAAGCGGGGAGGCCGGGATAAGCAGCCGCGAAGGCAGTTTAAAGGAACGTCTGCTTGAAATGGAATTTGCTTTAATTAAAGATGCGCTGAACCAAAGCGGCGGCAACGTAATGCAGGCAGCCAAAGAGCTTGGTATCAGCCGGCAGAGTCTGCAGTACCGGATGAGTAAATTTCATTTATAATTTTTTGCATAAAGCGCAAAATTTCTTGCGGTTTTGACGAACAGGCTCTTGCTTTTTACGGAAAACCCTGCGGATGCCGGCGCAGCCATGTTGGCACGTATTTTGCAACAGTGTAGGGCAGTACTGAAAAGATCAGGAGGGTGCACCTATGACAATTTCACGTTCGTTTTTTATATTTCTTTCCCAGAATAAGACGCTGACAAAGAGCGCCAAAAAGTGGGGCATTCACCTCGGGGCTTCAAAAGTAGTGGCTGGAGAAGATATTGATGAAGCACTAACGACCATTCAATCGATGAACGAGCAGGGCCTGATGGCGACCATTGACCACCTTGGTGAATTTATAACGGAAAAATCAGAGGTGGAAGAAGCCAAGCAGAAAACGATCGAAATTATTGAGAACGTCTACGCGAAAAACGTACAGTCAGAGCTGACAGTAAAGCTGACGAAGCTTGGTCTTGATATAGATACAGACTATTGCATCGAAAATATGAAGGAAATCCTGGAGGCGGCCAGGGAAAAACAAAATTTCGTAAACATCGACATGGAAGACTATTCCCGTTATGAGAAGACGCTGAATGTGCTGAAAACGCTCCGAAAGGAATATGACAATGTAGGCACGGTCCTCCAGGGTTATTTACGGCGGGGGCTCGATGACCTCGACAGCCTTGGAGAAGTGCCTCTCCGGATTGTCAAAGGGGCCTATCAGGAAAAGGAAGAGGTTGCTTTTAAAGACAAGCATGACATTGATGCCAATTATTTTCTGATGATTCAAAAACATTTACTGCAGGAAGGTTTTACGGCCATCGGTACCCATGACCACCGTATTATTAACGCGGTTAAGCTGTTTGTGGAAGACCAGGGCATAGCTTATGATACATTTGAATTTCAAATGCTGTATGGCTTTCGAACAGAGCTGCAGCTGCAGCTTTTGCAGGAAGGCTACAATGTCAGAGTCTACGTGCCCTTTGGCAAAGAATGGTACGGGTATTTCATGAGAAGGCTGGCGGAACGCCCGCAAAATCTCGTATCCGTGGCCAAAGGGATGATTACGAAATAAAAAATTCATGCAGCGCCGCTCCTGAAAAGGGGCGGCGTTTTGGTATCCAGACAGGCAGAAAACCTTGAGGCAACAGCTTAACCAGGCAGCGTTTTTTGCGTATAATGGAAGTAGATGCAGCTGAAACTGGCAATAGAAAGGACACCGATGATGCAGACAGTACAAAAACGACGGACGGCAGGCTTTTTGCTCGTAATAAGCGGAGCTTCCCTCTGGGGTATTGGAGGAACAGTATCGCAGTATATTTTTGAAACCCACCGCCTGCCTGTGGAATGGCTGGTGGCTGTCAGGCTGCTTCTTTCCGGAATCCTTCTGTTAACTATTTCTTTAATGCTTGGAAATAAAGAAAAAGTAACCGGGATCTGGAAGGAGAAAAAGAGCGCAGGAGCAGTTCTTATATTTGGTTTATTCGGGATGCTCGCTGTTCAGTATACATATATGGCCTCCATTGAAAGCGGAAACGCAGCTGTTGCCACGCTGCTGCAATATTTGGCACCGGTGTTCATTCTTGCGTACCTGCTTGCCGTCCGGCATACATATTGGAATATACGGGACGCGGGCGCTGTGCTGATGGGACTTGCCGGCACGTTTCTGCTGCTGACAAACGGAGAGCTGGCCGAATTATCCGTGCCGCCGGAGGCGGTAGTCTGGGGTGTTCTTTCCGGTGTGGCGCTTGCCTTTTATACTCTGTACGCAGGTCCTCTTTTGGCAGCGTGGGGTTCCATGAATGTAATCGGGTGGGCCATGACTGTCGGAGGAGCGGCTGTAAGCTTATTGCATGCCCCGTGGGACACCGCATGGGAGAGCTGGACATGGAGCATGGCCGGAAGCGTAATTTTTGTCGTTATTTTCGGCACTATGATTGCTTTTTGGTTTTACCTGGAAAGCCTGAAATATTTAAAGCCGCAGGAAACAAGTATTTTGGGATGCCTGGAGCCTCTTGCTGCTATTCTGGCTTCGGTATGGTGGCTGCACGTGCCGTTTGGTTTCTATCAGAGCGTGGGCGCGTGCCTGATACTTGGTATGGTCGTTTATTTGTCTCTGCCGCAAAAGCAGCGGGCAAAGCCTGCGCCGGCGTGAAGAAAACGGAAGCCAAAGAGTAAATAAACACAGCCTGAGGGAAAATGTACTAAAATAAGTATAGAAAGTGAAATACAATTCGGAAGGATGAAGGGCTGCATATGTATCAAAACCTCAACGAATGCGTAGAAGATCTTGAAAAGCACGGCCATTTAGTACGAATCAAAGAAGAAGTTGATCCCTGCCTGGAGATGGCTTCCATTCATTTAAGATTCTATGAACAGGAAGGGCCGGCCGTTTTATTTGAAAATGTAAAAGGAAGCCCGTTCCAGGCTGTTTCTAATTTATTTGGCACGGTTGAACGCAGCAAATTTATTTTTCGGAAAAACTGGAAGCAGGTTCAAAATGTTATCACGATGAGAAATGATCCGGTGCAGGCACTGAAGCATCCGCTCCGTAACATGACGAGCGGCCTGACGGCAGTAAAAGCACTTCCGAAGAAAAAGAAGGGCGGTGCGGAGGACTTTCGGGAAGTGGGTATCAGCGACCTGCCAATGATTCAGCACTGGCCGCGGGATGGCGGTGCGTTTCTTACCCTGCCACAGGTGTATACAGAAGACCCGGAAAAATCGGGGCCGATGAATGCCAACCTAGGCATGTACCGGGTACAGCTTAGCGGAAATGACTTTATCCCCGATGAAGAGATAGGTCTGCATTATCAGATTCAGCGGGGGATTGGTGTGCATCAGGCGAAAGCCGTAGCCAGGGGAGAGCCTTTGAAGGTCAGTATTTTTCTTGGCGGTCCTCCGGCGCATACTATTTCAGCAGTGATGCCTCTCCCGGAGGGGCTGAGTGAAATGATGTTTGCCGGCATGCTGTCCGGACGTCGTTTTCAGTACAGCTATGAAGACGGCTACTGCATTAACCATGACGCCGATTTTGTTATTACCGGTGATATTTATCCGGAAGACACGAAGCCGGAAGGGCCGTTTGGTGACCATCTGGGCTATTACAGTCTGACACATGATTTCCCGGTTATGAAGGTTCATAAGGTGTATGCGAAGGATAAAGCGATTCTCCCGTTTACCGTAGTCGGCCGCCCGCCGCAGGAGGACACATCGTTTGGTGCGGTGATCCATGAAATGACAGGAGAAGCGATCAAGCAGGAAATTACCGGGGTCAAAGAAGTGCACGCTGTGGACGCTGCAGGGGTACACCCGCTGCTGCTGGCAATTGGCAGTGAGCGGTATACGCCGTTTCAAAGCGTAAAGCAGCCGGCAGAGCTGTTGACAATTGCCAATCGTATTCTCGGCACAGGGCAGTTAAGCCTGGCTAAATATTTATTTATCACAGCGGAACAGGAAAGAGAGCTCGATACGCATCAGGAGGAGGATTTTTTCACCTACATGCTTGAGCGGATCAATCTCCGCCGCGACCTTCATTTTCAGACTAAAACGACGATCGATACGCTTGATTACAGCGGAGAAGGGCTGAATGAGGGAAGCAAGGTAGTTATTGCGGCTTATGGGGATGTGAAGCGGGATCTTTGTCAACGCGTGCCGAATGGCTTTCCGGATGACAGTCCAATGCATTCGCCCAAGCTTGTAATGCCGGGTGTAATTGCGGTGGAGGCACCGGAATTTGACAGCTATAAACAGGCCGCTGAAGAAATGGCTGTTTTCTCTTCAAGCCTCGACCAAAAATGGGATGTTAAAGAAACTCCAATGATTATTATTTGCGATGACAGCAGCTTTGTCAGTGATACGATGCGAAATTTCCTTTGGGCCGTTTTTACGCGCAGCAATCCTTCCCACGATATTCATGGCGTGAACAGCTTTTATGAAAACAAGCACTGGGGATGCGACAGTCTGATCATCGATGCCCGCATCAAACCACATCATGCACCGCCGCTGCTCCCGGATGAAAATGTGGAGCGCCGGGTGGACAGCCTGATGGAACGAATTGACTTAAGAAAAAAATAGTCTGCTGAAAAATGTTTAAAATGGAACAGAAGCGTGAACAGAAGGACACCTGTTTGAAAAAGCAGAGTCAACAATCCAGAAGGGATGAATACCTGTAATGGAAAAACGGCAGCTTGGCAACAGTGACCTGCATGTGTCTCCTATCGGTCTGGGATGTATGGGAATGTCCGCTTTTTATGGCAAATTAAACGATGAAGAATCGAAGAAAACGATAAACACAGCGCTTGACCACGGCATTAACTTTCTCGATACGGCTGATATGTACGGCCCCATGACAAATGAACGCCTGGTGGGTGAGGCTATCCAAAACCGGCGGGAGGAGGTAGTGCTTGCCACAAAATTCGGGAACGTCTACAGCAATAAAGGTGAACTGACAGGCGAAGTAAACGGCCGGCCGGAATACGTTAAGCAGGCATGCGATGCCAGCCTGAAGCGGCTCGGTATTGATAGTATTGATTTGTATTATCAGCACCGGGTGGACCCTGATGTACCTATTGAAGAAACCGTAGGCGCGATGAAGGAACTCGTAGACGCCGGAAAAGTCCGGTACCTGGGGTTGTCAGAAGCAGCTCCGGAAACGATTCGCAGGGGCCATGGCACGCATCCGATTACAGCTCTGCAGACAGAGTATTCGTTGTGGAGCCGGGACGTGGAGGATGAAATTCTGCCGCTTTGCAAGGACCTCGGAGTTTCCTTTGTGGCATACAGCCCGCTCGGACGTGGGTTTTTAACCGGACAGATCAAGCAGTTTGAGGATCTGGAAGAGGATGATTTCCGGCGCTTTTCTCCGAGATTTCAGGGAGAAAATTTCAATAAAAATCTTGAACTCGTGGATAAAATGAAGGAACTGGCTAAAGAAAAGAAATGTACAGCCTCCCAGCTGGCCCTTGCCTGGTTGAGGGAGCAGGGGGTAGTGCCAATTCCGGGGACAAAACGGCGCACGTACCTGGAAGAAAATATTAACAGTCTGCAGGTTACGCTTACGGAGTCCGATATGAAAGCAATTGATGACATTGCTCCTAAAGGGGCTGCCGCAGGCATGCGGTATCACGAAGAAGGAATGAAAACGGTGAACCGGTAATAAAAGAAGGCCCATCTCTCCAGATGTATCCGGAGGGATGGGCTTTTTCTGTATGTGCAGGCTGCTAACTATTTTTAAAAGAGATATGCTTTAGCCGGCTCTTGGAAACCACGTTATACAGCGGCACTCCAACACGGTCAGCATACGGGAGGTAAAGAAGGACAGCAGGAAGAAAGCTGAGCGGAATAGCAAGCAGCAGCCGGCGTAAGGCATAAAAACCATGAAGCACCACTCCTTGATTTGTGCACATATGCAGCTCGTGGGCCGCAATTCTTGAGGATAGATAAGGATAGTCTTCGGGCAGCTGCCGGGCTTCCTGGATGGGAATCCACTGGCAGCGGCGGTACAGATCTAAAAATTGAAAAATGCGTACGGCTGCACGGCAGGGCGGGCAGTATTTGTCGAAAAATAAGTAATGGATAAAGCATCTGTCCTTTGAAGGAATTTCAAACACATGAATCTATGAACGTTTAACACGTATATTGTACGGGTATTTTCCCAGTAACGCCATAAAAACAAAAACGTCCGGGTGTGGCAGGGCGATAATTTCATATGCGGCGGAAATGGATGGATATAAAAGCCAGAACATAAGCCAGAAAAAGGATAATCGTTCTTTTTCTGGCTTTTTATATTTTTTTAGACGAACAGCAGGTTCAAACGACAAAAAACAGAGAAGATAAGGGCTATTGTACGAAAGTTTAAGCAGAAAGCTGAAACAAGCAATTTAAAACAAGAAAGGAAAGATGAAATTGGCACAAATTAATCGTATACTCGTAGGAGTAGAAGCTCTCGAAGGCGCGTCCCATGATGCATTTTATAAAGCAAAGGAATTGGCAGAGGAAAATAACGCTACGCTGATCATTGCATTTGTGATGGACAAAAACGGCTATGCCTCCCTGGAGCGTATGGACCCACATGGTTTCGGCAGATTGAAAAACCAGGCGCAATCACGCCTGAAAGCGTATAAAGAAATGGCAGAGGAGAACGGGGTCAAAGATGTAGAAACCGTTCTCGAGGTAGGAATCCCGAAAAAGGAAATGGAAAATCTGTGTGAAAAATATAATATCGACATGATCGTTATCGGCGAGACTGGATCGTCTAAAGTGGACCGGCTTTTTCTCGGCAATACTGCTAAAGCCATTCAGAAAAAAGCAAAGTGTGACGTGAAGGTCGTATCAACTAAAGAAGCAGTAAAAGAATAGACGTTGACAGCTAAAGCAGAATCACTGCTTCAGAGCCTTCTTTCCGATAGCGCGAAGGGAGGCTCCATGTATGGGGGTGTCCCATATCGGCTAATGCTATTAGCATATTAAAGCAATAGAAAAGGTGAACGAATTGAAATATTATTTACAACAGCTGATGCCTAAAAAATTAAGGCAGATTAAAAGCATGTCCTCAAGACAGCGGTGGTACGAACTCCGCTCAAGTCTTTGGGTACTCCCGGCGATCTATATCATTTTGGCCGTGCTTTTAGCCATTGGCGCCTACTACGTGGAATTCGGACTTGAGCCCGCATTCGCCATGGCGCCAATCCTATCAACAGGGTATTCATTAACCCAGACAATGTACAGTACGCTGCTCTCGGGCGTACTCACGTTAAACGCTTTTACGTTTAACTCCATTCTCGTCGTTTTGACGAGCTTTTCCGGCCAGTTTACACCGCGGGTTTTGTTTAATTTTATTTCAGACCGCAGAACCCAGCATTCCATTGGCATCTTTAACCTGTGTTTCTTTTTTCTCCTGCTCGGGTTTTTCTTCTTGAATTCCTCAATGGATCAGTACACAGTATTTCCCGTACTCGGCGTATTAGCTACAGCCGTATCGGTAGTAAACTTTATTTTATTTATCAACCACGCAACAAAATGGATGCAGGTGCCAAGTATTACCACGAATATGAAAGAAGAATCACAGCAGCGGATTCTCAACACGCTGCTTTATGATCTCGAAGCGCACCGTGCTAAAAATAAAAGTGAAGTACACGAACCGGAAACAGAAGGAGAGCCCAATGTTGTTGCAAGTGAAACGACCGGCTTTATCCAGGTGATTGATTTTGGCAAAATCGTGAAAGAAGCAGCCAAGGACGGTATTGTAGTAAGGCTGGATCGCCGGATTGGCGACTTTGTACTTGAAGGTATTCCTATTTTTTCTTATTGGAAGACAAATGAAGAGCCGGACCTGCCGGTGAACGAAAAAAAGTATCGTAACTTTATGTATCTTGGGAAAAGTAAAACGGAAGTGCAGGATATCGAATTCGGGATCCGGAAATTGACCGAGATTGCGATCAAAGCGCTTGGAAACGACGAACCAATGACAGCCCAGGATGCCATCTATCAGTTAACGGACCTCGTGTTTTCCATTTCCAAAGTAACCCGCTTTACTTCATATTTAACTGATGATAACGACACGCTCCGGTTGATTATGAAAGATGAACAGTTTTCTTATTACGTCTATTCCGCCTTTACCTACATTGCCTCCTATGCAGAAGAAAAGCCCGGCGTAACCTTGACGCTTCTTGAAGCGCTGGTCATTTTATCAAAAGCCCTGGAAACAAAGGACAAAAACTGCTGCTGGCATTACGGCAAAAGCATTGCCCGCAATTATTCCGGGAAGCTTCCACAGGATTATGACCAAATCACGTTTATGAACCATTTGGAGCAGCTTTCAGGCTCGGTGAATGATAAAGGGAAATTTTATGAAATGATTGATGATTTTGTAGAAAAAGATTTACTGGAAAAGAAACTGGTAGATCGCAGAAAACAAGAAAAGGGATAAAGCGAAGCCGATCCATCAGCGAAAATGACTGGGTCGGTTTTTTTATACTATGAAGCCGGCAAAGAAACAAAAAAACCGGGCCGCATTTGCGGTCCGGGAGGGGTTTGAATATTACTTAAAAGATTTTGTGCCTTCTGTAAGGGATTCCGAGGTTGGTTCAATCGCGGAAGTGTCCTGGCGATTGGCCAGAAATTCCGGGCGCGGCTCCTGGCCGCTGAACGGATCGGTGAGCTTGTTTTCCACCGAGTTGAACACGAA
>NZ_JBQOJA010000035.1:0-28469 GCF_054971385.1 Marinococcus tarijensis
GGTTGGTCCCTAACAAAGGTATCGAGGTTTTGTTGATGCTGGCAAGGCTTTTTTTATGCCTTGAATGATGTACGTTTGGCCTGCACGGTTATGTATTTCTATTCTGCATCAAACATATCCTGGGTATACAGCGGCTCACTCATCGCCGGAGCAGAAATAAATTTCGGATCTTCCTTCATGGGTTCCTCTTCGTAGGAATCCCCTTCTTCGTAATCGAGCCAGATAACGAGCCGGTTGTTTGGAAGCGAGTATTCGTTAATAATATTTTCTGTCACCTCGCCAAACCGGTCCCCGTCTCTTAAGGAAACCATGACGATTGGGTTATTGGAATCGTCAAAGTTCACCGAAGCACTGTTTTCCTGAATGTCACTTCCGGATAACCGTTCGTTATCGTCTGCGTCCCTGATGCTCAGGTTTGCTTTTTTAGAAAGCAGCTCCCGTGCGGACTGCTGATCCTCCACGCCAGCGAGCTGTACCCGTATACGGTTATCCCCTTCAATGGTCATATTCGGCTCGGAGACACCTAAAATGTCCACCCGCTGCGTCAGCGCAGCTACCGTTTTCTGCAAAATTTCATCTGTGATGTCCTGTCCTTCTTCCTGAGGCTCTACTTCATAGAGCACCTCAAATCCGCACTGAAGATCAAACCCGAGGTCGATACCGTTTACAATTTTTTCCGACGTTGGGATCCATTAATGCCGCCAGCGCAAAAATAATTAAAAAGAAATAAGCAATCCGCGATTTCTTTATCATAATAGTGGAACCCTTTCTCTAAACATAAATCCTTTAGGCGTTGACTCAAACCAATCGGAGACGACCGGTATGTTTTATGATATTTACCGCGATTAAAACGTGAGATGATGGTGAAATATTTCCGTATCTAAGATTATAACGATAAGGAAATTTAGAGAAATAATAAAACAAACATGCCCGTGGCTAAACAGTAATAGACAAAATACATAAGATTTCCGCTAGCCATAATGTTAATAAACCATTTGAGCGCTACATAAGAAGCAATCAAACTGGTAACAAAAGCGATCAAATAAGAGCCAATCAATGTTGAAACGGCCGGATCTTGAATCATGGTCGGGATTTCGATAACAGCGGTACCTAAACTGACGGGTATGTACAACAAAAAGGCAAACTTCAAGGCTGTTTCTCGTTTCATGCCAAGTACCATCGAAGCGACAATCGTGGAGCCTGAACGACTGATCCCTGGTGTAACAGCTACGGCTTGGGCTAGCCCAACAATAATCGCATCTTTAATGGACAAATCTTGTTCCGATTTTGTCCCATTCAAGTTTCGAATCCAAAATAGAGCCAAGGCCGTCATCAGCAACGTAGCCCCGACCACGTTAATATTACTCAGGGCTGTTTGGATAGTATCTCCCCACAAAACACCGATAACTCCTACAGGAACCGTTGCGATGATGAGATAAATAATAAACATAAAGTCGTTCTTATAATGGTCGTTCCGGTGCAAGACATATTGAAGGCCGTGAGAGGCCAAGCGAAAGATATCTTTTTGATAGACGATAACGACGGCAAGTAACGAAGCAAAATTAACAAAAATCTCAAAAGAAAGCCCTTCAGAATCAACGTGGAATAATTCGCGAGCAATAATGAGATGTCCACTGGAGGAAATAGGGATAGGTTCAGTAAACCCTTGAACCAATCCAAGCATAAAGTATTTTATCCATAAAACGAATGTTTCAACCATAACGTTATTATCTCCTGTCAACTCATCAAATATATTGATTGTTTTTTATCAATAACGGCTAAAAAGGTAGATAGATGAGCATTAATGAGCCTCGCCAAAAAAACGCCCGCTGTGAAAATAACGTACAGTATGGCAAGTTTTCCATATCTTAATACATATATGAACACTGCTTAGGCATTAATAAACTGTTTTTATTGGGGAAAGAAAGTGACTCCAGGAACAAACCAAAGAATAGCAAAAGTTACAGCCATTAACACAACGCCTAAAATAATAGCGTATAAAGCATCGGAAAGATATTCAAAACTACGTATATAACGAACGAACCGAATCATTGTGCCATCCTTTCTTATCGAAGAATAAATGCTAACAAAAAACCTTTCCGCCCTGCGGGACGAAAAGGTTTTTAGAATAAAGACCTTTTCTCCCCGGACATTACGAAGAAGAAAGGGTCTTGCTTGTAGTCGAAAGACTACCAACAACGCCGGGATAATATGATATCCGCCATGACGACGCTGCTGCGAAAAGCTACTCCCCTTGACTCTATCTAAAAAGATACTGGTAGGAGACTTGAAAGTCAATGGGAGAAACTATTAACAATAAGGCACAAATGATTTCAGATTAATGAAGTACGGGTAGACAAAAATTTCAAAGCAAGTATAATCACCGTCTTTCAGCATTATTAGTGATTTTGTTTACTTTCGAAAGAACGAAACGGAGCCATAGCCAACGACTGAAGCTAATTATGAAAACGCTTACTATGATCGACAAAAGAAAAAATAAAAAATCGATGGCCCCGGAGGGCAATTTAGTTGTAGAAAGAATGAACACGAGAACGAGGAAAACCAAAAGAGAGCATGCACCTAAAAGCATCCAGAATCGGCTTTTGAAACGATAATTCCGAGCCAAGGAGGCAGTCCAAGCATCATGGAAAGCAGGAGCATCTTTCTCCCCTTCGAGCACATGCAGCAACGGTGAAGAACAGACGACATGCCATTGAGATGTTTGAGCTCGTTGAAGAGAGTGATAATCTTTGGATAGAATCAGCTGGATTTGTTTATCAGCCGGAGTGACGCGAAATAACGAATAGCCGAAAAGCGAGCAGTCATATACTTGCCAACCATGGTGACGGTAAGATTGTAACAGATGTTGTTCTTGGTCATACGATCGAAAGGGCATCGTCGAAACTATCCATTTTTTCGTATTGGGCAATGGCTTCTCCTCCTTTAAAGTGTAGCAACAATCCTAGTTTTGAAACAGAAAGAAAATAACAGAAAGGATAATAAGCAAACTGCTGACGGATAAGGCTACCGTAATATCTTTGCGATACCTTTTTGGTCCTTTGAATAATTTGGTCATAAGTCTTCCTTTCCCATGAACACCTTAGTGGTCGTGTTTTTTCGTATCGCGGTGAAGATCATCTCGAATGCTGGTGGTACTAAGCTTCACCCCAGAACGGTAAGCGGCGCGGCACATCATATGTCCAGCAACGGGGGCTGTTAAAAAAACGAAGATAATGCCAAGAAGAAGACGAATGCTCAAATAGTTATTGGCCACGGAAAAATAGATAAATGTAGCAATAAGCGTGCAAAGTACCCCAAGCGTCGCACTTTTGGTGCCCGCATGGGAACGGGTATAAGCATCGGGGAGTTTTAATATGCCGATCGCACTTAATAAGGCCAGGCTCGTGCCAAAAAGAATGAGTATACTGACAAATAGTTCAATTCCTAGGCTTACGCTCAATAATGACCCCCCGTTCCACATATTTTGAAAAGGCAATCGTGCCGATGAAAGAAATAATCCCAATGAGTAGAATCAACTCCAGAAACGCGTTGGTGTCCAATAAAATCGATAAAAGAGCAGCGACCGAAATCAAATTAATGCCGATCGCGTCTAAGGCGATCACCCGGTCTGGAATCGATGTGCCTACAGCCACCCGGTAAACTCCAATAATAATGGCGAGTGCAAGAAAGATCATGCCAATGGTCAGTGAAATGGTTAACATTACCGGATCACCTCCTTGATTGCTTGTTCGAAGGTTTGCTTTGTTTTATTTATCATGTCGATCGATTGGGGGAGGTCCATGCCGTGAATATATAATTTTTGCTTTCCAGGCATCACTTCAATCACGACGGAGCCAGGGGTTAACATCAATAACATGGACAGTACGGTGATTTCCCAATCGGATTCAAGATCGGTTTCTAATAAAAAGATACCAGGGGTCAACCGTTCATTCGGGCGTAGAATACGGCTAATAACAAAAACACTAGAATGTATAAGCTCTTTGGCGAATAAGTATAATAGTTTGAAGACCGCCCATAAACGAATTGGGTAAAAAATATCAGGGAAGATACGTCGAAACAGGAAGATGAACCCCAGGCCAATGGCGTATCCGCTGAAAAAGGTGGTTAAATACAGCTGATCTTCATCTTGCAAGAACACCCATAAAAACGCGATAAGTAGATTAAGCAGTATTTGAATGGGCAATAATCAACATCTCCTTTGCTTGATTATGGATGACTATTGAACACAGCATCCACATACGTATGGGGAGCGAAAAGCTCCTGGGATGCTTGGAGGCTGACGGGATAAATATAGTCAGCGCCAATACCTAACGCCATCATCGTTAATGTCAGTATGACCAAGGGGGCACCTAATTTTGGATTCGTCCTGGGCTCTTCGCCATAATCCACTCGTTCTTCACCCCAAAAACCGTGAATAAAAATGTTTGTTAACGAATACAAGACGGCCAGGCTGGAAAGTAAGCCAAAAGCAAACAGGGTATACATGCCGGCTTCAACCGTTCCTTGAAGAATCGCCAACTTACCGACAAAACCGCTGAGAGGAGGGACGCCGACCAGAGAGAGCGAGGTTAAGAAAAAGGTCCAGGCTAACCACGGGTAATCATGTATCACCCCGCCCATTTTCTGTAGGTGGGAGGTGCTCGTGATCGTAACCAACGTCCCTACGACCAGGAAAAGCAATGTTTTAACAATCATATCATGGACCAAGTAATAGATTGCTCCGGCCAGTCCTGTTTCATTGGCCGTGGCAATGCCGATACCTAAAAGGCCGACAGCGATAATCACGTTGTAAGTGATAATACTTTGCACATTTCGATAAGCGATCGCTCCCATGCTGCCCAATACGACCGATCCCATACCAAAAATAGCGATGGCGGTCGAAATCATGTGGAAATCTTGAGGGAACACCACCGTATAGATACGAATGATCACGTAGACCCCAACTTTTGTCAGTAAACCAGCGAACAGGGCTGCAATAGCTGTTGGAGGCGCGCTATATGCCGATGGAAGCCAGAAGAAAAATAACAAGGCGGATTTGATGGAAAAAACGATCAGTAACAACATAGCGACCGCTTCTAGGAGTCCTGTTTGGGCAGACGCCTGAATGTTGTTAAATAAATCAGCATAATTCAAAGTTCCAGTTAGAGCATACAAATACGCGATTGCTGTTAAAAATAGCATGGAAGAAACAATATTGATCACGATATACGTAATGGACGCGCGGAGTTGTTTTTTCCATCCGCCCAAAGCTAACAAAACATAAGAGGCTAAAAGCATAACTTCAAAAAAAACAAATAGATTAAACAAGTCGGCGGTTAAAAATGATCCGGTAACGCCTGTAAATAAAAAGAGAATGAATGAATAGTAATAGTATGATTCCCGGTGGCCAAGGGACGAGAACATCGAATAAAGAATCACCGAGAGAATGACAATACTTGCGGCGCAAATCAACAGCCCCGCTAAAGCATCAAAGACGAACACGACGCCAAATGGGCCACTCCATCCCCCGGCATGAAAGGCAATAGGACCTGTCTGCATCGTTATCGATAATTGGTAAATGGCAAGACCGAACGTAAGACAAACCGCGATAATGCTTCCTAAACGTTGAAAGAATAAATGTTTAGGAAAAAAAGCGATCACTACCCCTGTCAGAAAGGGAAAGATAATGAGCAGCATGATAGTATTATTCATCTTCGATCCCCCGTGACTGATTCGTCGATGTTGGTTTAAGTTTTTGGTACGAGCGGAAAGCGAGGACTAAAAAAAAGGCCGTCGTAGCAAAGTTGATGACAATGGCTGTAAGGATCAGGGCTTGAGGTAACGGATCGGTGTATGAAGATCCTTCTTTTTCTAAAATAGGTGGCAATCCATTTTGTAATCCTCCCATCGTAATAAGGAGTAGGAGGGCACTGTGTCCTAAAAGGGTAGCCCCAAGCATGATACGTAGCAAGCTTTTGGACATCGTTAAGTACGCCCCTATCGCAAAAATAATACCAATAACAATAGACATTAGAATTTCCATTTGGTTTCACGCTCACTTATGCTAGTGATAATGGTCGTCACCGTACCGACAACGGCAAGGGAGACCCCCATCTCAAATAATACAGAGGTAGCAACCATTTTTTCTTCTTGAAGGATGGGAACGTCTATATAAGCGTAGGATTGGTTGAGAAAAGCATCTCCGGTGATCATAGGAATCATTCCAGTTACTAATGAGAGCAATATTCCTGTACAAATTAACAACCGATAATTAATCGGGAGGTATTTATTGATGGTATCCAAATCGTACACCAAATAAAGCAGAACGATAGTGGAAGCCAGAAGAAGGCCACCGATGAATCCCCCGCCAGGTCCGTAGTGTCCGGCAAAAAATAAATAGACGGCAAAGGTCAAGATAATAAACACAGCGATTTGACTGATTTTTTGAAGAATGACATCCACATTACCCATCTCGATCCATCGGCTCCTTTTCTTGTAGTCGTATTAAGCTGTAGACGCCTAATCCGGCGATTCCCAAAACCATGATTTCAAGTAAAGTGTCGATGCCTCTGTAATCGGCCAAGATGGCATTCACCATATTGCTGATCCCCGTTTCTTCGTAGGCTTGAAGAAAGTAATCCGACATTTTTTGAGTGGTGCGACCACTATAAGAATACAAAGCTAAAGCGGTGATCAGTCCTCCGAGGCCGACAGCAATACATGTTTTAATCAAGCGAATGTACAAAGGAGGCGTTTCATAATAAATTTTTGGCATTTGCCGGAGACACAATAAAAACAGGACGACAGATATGGTTTCGACCGCAAATTGTGTTAATGCTAGATCCGGTGCTCGAAAGATCATAAAGAACAAGGCGACGAGATATCCGACGACGCCCACAGCAATAATTCCAACAATACGCTTCGATGTTAGCACAACGATAAACGACGCAAAAACAAGGGCAATAGCTAGCATGTATCCGTACACAGAAACGTTTTGCAGTTCTTGAATCGGAAGGGCCGGAAGGGACACAAACGTCAAGGCGGTCCCTACGAAACCGATCACCAACACGTAAAGATACATCAAGTAATTGCGTGTCGAGCCATTCATATAACTGGAAGTCAGAAACGAGGCGTGCCGCTCGGCATAGTGTAACGTCGAATGATACGCGTTACTCCATGTAAAGGTGGTAGGCCATCGGCGTATCAAGGGAGCCCAGCGACGATAACTCACAAACAGAGCCAAACCAAACAAGACAACTCCCAGTGTCATAAGCAGTTCAAGATTCAAACCGTGCCAGGCCGAAATATATACATCCAACTGCGTGATGGGCACCTGTAATATCGAAGCCATGGCGGGTTTAATCATGTAAGTGCCCAACATGTTGGGCACGAAAAAAATACCAATGATCAAAACGGCTAATAGGAGGGGAGGGGCCAACATCCCCCAAGTGGGTTCATGGCCCTGACGTTCTTGAGGAGATCCTTGAGGTTTCCCCAGAAATGTGTGAAAAATGAGCATCATGCAATAGACAAAGGTTAAGATGCTTGCGATCCAGGCGATCAAGGGTGTTGCCATGATCAACCAATCAGGTATACCATACTCCGCTAACGATAAGGTGCTGGTGAAAAATAATTCCTTACTCAAAAATCCATTAAAAGGTGGTAATCCTGCCATGGAAAGGGCCCCAATGACCATGAGTGTAAACGATATAGGCATGACAGTTAACAGACCGTTTAATTTTCGCGTATCCCGCGTACCGGTTTCGTGGTCAATGATCCCAACCACCATAAACAGGGCTCCTTTAAACGTTGAATGATTCACCAAATGAAACACCGCAGCCAAGGTCGCTGTGGTAAAGACCGTTGAAGCTGCCGGTTGATCAGAGGTAATGGCGAGTGACCCGATGCCCAATAAAGACATGATCAAGCCTAGTTGACTAATCGTGGAGTAAGCTAGCAATGCTTTAAGATCCGTTTGTTTGATGGCATTAAAAGACCCCCAAAAAAGGGTAATGAAGCCCACGCCCGTGACCAGCCAAAACCACTCCAACTGGTACGCAAACACAGGGGTAAATCGAGCGACGAGATAGATGCCTGCTTTAACCATCGTTGCAGAGTGCAAGTACGCACTAATAGGCGTCGGAGCTTCCATGGCGTCTGGCAGCCAAATATGGAACGGGAACTGAGCCGATTTTGTGAAAGCGGCGACTAAAAATAAACATAGCGCTGGCAGGAGAAGGGGATGCCCCATCCATTCTCCCGAGGATTCGATGATTGCTCGCACGCTAAAGGTTCCGGTTATCCAACGAAGGAGAACAATACCTGCTAATAGAGAAAAGCCACCAAAGAAAGTAATAAGCATGGCTTTTTGAGCTCCGTATCTCGATTGTTGACGATGATGCCAATAAGCAATGAGCAAGAACGACGAAATGCTGGTTAATTCCCAGAATAAGTACATCACCATGAGATTGTCTGACAGCACAAGCCCGAGCATGGCTGTCATGAAAAGAAGCAAATAGATATAAAAGGTATGTAAGACTTCCTTCTTTTTCGATAAATAATAGATGGAATACCAAACGACAAGCGTACCGATGCCGGAAATAAGCAAAGCAAACAGTAAGCTTAGGCCATCGACATACATCGTGAAATGAATATCAAGGTCGGAGATCCACAGAAGGGTATACGTATATGCGTCTCCGCTTGCAATGCCCGGGATGTATGCGGTAAGAGAAACAAAAATGAGGAAAGGAACCAGTAACACAAACCAACCAGTATGAATACGGGGGAAATATTGACGTAACAAAGGGACAGCAATGGCAAACAGGATAGGAAAGAAAACAATTAGATGTATCCAATGCAATGAAGAGCTCCTCCTATCAAAATATTTAGCATACGCTCCTTTTAATATATCGAAAATCTATTTATGATGCACGCCATGGCCTTTGTTCCAATGAAAATTGACAAACAAGGAAACGAAAAGTACGCTAAAGAAGCAAAAAATGTGAAGAACGTACGGGAAGGGGGAGTCATGTTGAAGGCATACGCTCACGAAGCGATATTAGTATGTGTTTATTACGGGCCCAATGCGGAGAAGCTCATCAAAAGGGGAGGGAAGATTGCGTCGAATTTTCACTGCCCACTTTATATATTGACCGTGGATAAAGAGGCAACAAGCGAATTTAGCCCAGAAAAAACGGCGTATATTCAACATTGGGAAGCCCTGGCAAAGCACTACGGGGCCCGAGAAGTGATTGTTCGGGATAATGAGCGCCGTCCATTTGTTAAAGTATTAAACGAGCTCGTGCGAGAGAAGAATATTACGCAAGTGATTGTGGGGCAAACAGCCGAAAGCCGGTGGAAAGAAATCACCAAAGGATCCTTGATGAATGTGTTATTAAAAGAGCTCCCTTTTATCGACCTTCATATTATTTCTGTGTCTCGAGAAGTCAAAGGAGACGACAGTCAGTATGAACCCGGCACGCGGGCTTTTGTCATCCGAGAAAAGGAGCAGTTTAAAATCATTTTTCATCATCAACCTGATGTCTTATATGAAGGATTATTCTTTAAAGAAACGGGCACCGATTTTAATAATGGGGTATTTAAGTTCATGAAAGAATCGGACATGAAATATATCACCATTCAAGACTCTTACGTAGTCGAAAACGAAAAACCATAAAGGTGCGTTGGGTGGAAGCACATCTCATGATTAACCAGCCGAAATCAACTCTCCTTATTTTTCTTTCCTCTATCTTACGTGCCTAGCCGTTCTTATCGTTCCGGTGGTAGCCAACTGAGAACAGTTGGCTTTGTTTTTATTCGTCGATAAGCATTTTTGGATGATTGATGTTTGGTTCTTGATTTCAAGCATGTGTATACTTATTTGGAATGATTACAAAATTATTCTTGTTTCCTTTTCATTAAGATTGAATGATTCATCAATCAACTTCAGTTAACAGTTATTTTTTCGCCACTTCTACATAACGTGTAGGCAACAACGCTTGATGATTGCCTGTTTCCTTTTTTTATATCAAGCAATATTGAGAAATAGTTATACTATCGGAAAAATGCATGTTGTAGGAAGACATATGAATAATCGTTTGGATTTAGATGATTGGTCGATGGTGCGCTGAATACGGAATGTCACTTCATGGTTACCCAATTGGATGGTTGGTGAGCATGCTTCGTACTGGTGAGCCAGTCACGCAATTGCTATCATGAATGTCATTTTCGAGACGTTAGGGACTAGTAGCTTTCCATTTCATAGTGGCCAATAGGGTGTTTATTTTTATCATGATCGGCTAAAAATTATAATAGCCAATCATGATAAAAGCTACGTGATTTGATTTTCTTAGAAAACGAGGTATTTATTGGGTCCGTGGGCCTTTCAGTTCACAACATGCAATGGTATCTGGACGGACCATCAAAGAATCTCCCAAAGATAGGACATCTTGAGACTGGCCCTGAGCGGCTGTATTCATTGCACGCTGGATAGCAAAATAAGTCTCGATGGCTTCTTCTTCGTCAGAAACGTTATGAGAGACTCGATGTGCACTCGTTAAGGTTAGTACTAGCTTAAACATAGTTGTTCTCCTTTACTCGACAGAATATATCATAAAATATACTTACTCATTTCCTTTTATTGTAGTGTACAAAACGTAAGTATAAATATAGTTTTTCCCGGAAAATAAGAATGTCATGTGTCATATGTATAGTAGTTTATTTGCTTGCTTAAAAATAAAAGCATTAATAAAGTTAAATGAAACAATGAATTTCGGTCTGCACAAATGTGATATAAGAGGAACTCAATGGGAAGTTAAGTTCCTAAGTTTACTGTTGATTGATAACGGCACCCGAAATCTTCCCATCTCCATTGCCAGAAGGATTTCGATCATTGGAGGTTGGAGACGTAAAGTTCGATATGAGGAATCGCTTCATTTCATTCATAAAAATCATCCTTGTTCCTCGTTAAAATCATTATTACAAAGACGATGCAAAGCACCGGTCAATCCAAGGTTATGAAATAATATCGCTTCACATAGGGACCGCCATTCGGGGAAAGAAAGTTTACTTTCCTCTAGAGGGAACGGAGAGGCCGTAGGTAGCGAGCGGACCTTTGAGAAACAGTAGGAGGGCGGGCACGACCTGGGAGGCAGCTTCATACACGCGCATCTTTTACTTGCTCATCGTCTTTTTCTTTCTCGACGGAGCCATGAACCAATACACGGTGTTTCCGATCGCGGCGGTCTTGATGACCGGATTTTCGGTCCTGAACTTTGTGCTGTTTATTAACCACGCGGTCAAATGGATGCAGCCCCCGAGCATCGCGAGTGACATGAAACACCAATCGCAGCAGCGCATTTAAACACGCTGCGCCGGGACTTGGAAGCATACCGGGCCAAGAACCCGGAGACAGTGGTCCATTCGAACCATTCGCCGTTAGCCCAGGACCAGGCGCATACCATTGCCTGTGACACCACAGGATACATGCAGATCATTGACTTTGGGAAACTCATTCAACAAGCGAAGCACGACGGGGTAATTGTTCAACTGCGGGCGGGCGTCGGCGATTTTCTACTTCCGGGGTTTGCGCTGTTGGATTATTGGAAAAATGCCGACGAAGGCCAGCCCGCCCTGGACGAACACAAGTACCGGGAACTCCTGTTTTTAGGTGACCGGAAAACCGAAGTTCAGGATTTAGGCTACGGGGTGCAGAAACTGAAAGGCATCGCCATCAAAGCCATCGCCAATGACGAACCCGGGACGTTTGAAGACGCCCTGCATCAAATGGTCGACTTATTGCGGTCGATTGCCACGGTCACCTCGTTCACATCGTATCTCACCGATGAAGCAGAGACCCTGCGCGTCATCATGAAAGAAGAGGCGTTTCCCGATTACCTCTATGAAGCCTTTGGCCATATCAGTTTCTATGTCAAACAAGACCCGGTCTTAACGAACACCCTGCTCAAAGCCCTCGTGTTCCTGAGTGGGTCGCTGCCCGATCGAGAGAAAAAAACCTGCTGGCATTTTGGCCAGGTGGTGGCCCAATCCTTTGCCGACACGTTTGCCTATGAAACGGAACAACTGGCCTTTTACACGTCGCTAGAAACGCTTTCGGTGGAAGCACGGGGCCCGGACACGTTCCACCAATTAATCGAAGCGTTTATCCGAAACGGCCTCCTGGCGACAACGTATGGACGTGACGGGGGCGTAGACAAATAGCCAAGGAAAAAAGCTCTTCGAGAGGGGAAGAGAAGGTACCCACAAGCGGTAAAACGGTCTTAATAATAGAAACAGGGAGGAAGGATAAAGCAAGCGGGCGCTCATGAAGGCCTTCGCAGAAACATGAAGTTTATGGTTCACAGGAAAGAGGAACCGCCATCACGCACGGCTCATTCTTCACGTTCGCTATGTTTTTTCATCGCGGGCTTCTTTTTTTGTCTTTCCATAGGGCTTAAGAAGTGGTAGGCCTATCCGGTGGAGGAAAGTTATAGTAAAAATTTCAGATACCATAATATTTTTACTAATTAATAACATTTCTTTAAGAGAAAAAGCCTGTCAACTGCTTTGGTGATTGCTTGTAACTCTTCATTTTAAATCGAAGGGATAAGGAGTTTCAGGAGGATACAACCTTTGGTTCATGAGGGATTATTAGGTTGCTTCTATGTTTCAGTTCCCATAGACATGATTTAACGAGTAGTTCTTAGAACGTAGATAGGCCCCCGTTCGCCCCACAGCGTATGGATGTTCAAAGCCTTTACGCCGAGTCTCCTTGCTTGCCATGATACAATAAAATAAGATATTCTTTTATCTTTTTCATCAAAGACGCCATATCAAGATGTGGCAAAGACCATAGAGACGCCTTCCATCAACCGAGGGTTTCAGAGGTGATAGGTATCAAAAAAGCGGTCTATGATCCATAAACCAGAAAGAGGCGAAAGAATGACGGGAAAGCCTTATGCCTATTCGATAAGCGAAGATCACAATCAAGTATATATAGGGACAGCGGAAGACATTGAACAAACCTTTAGCCAAGTAGGTATTCGATATTTCATTTCGGAAGAAACTCTACTTCGGGGCATCGATTATTTTCGCGAACAAGAAATGATTATTACCACTGTTAGTCCTCTTCCTGATATTCAAAAGCATTGGGATCATAAAAATCAGTACGATTTGCATCAAACAAGGACCTTGAGACGTAACATGGACGAAACGTAAGTCCATCCTTCCAAAAGCTACACACTGATAACACAGGAGTCCTCAACAATTCACCGGGTCGCCCATACGTCGATATTTAACGTGGAGGAAAAGCGAGAAAAACATAAGCAAATGATTAGAAAGAGGAGAACATCAATAAAGCCTGCTTGCTTGCTCCAAGAGACTTTCGCCTTGGAACAAGCTTTTGGGCACAGCGATATTTCCTTCATGTATTATCAACAACAACTCATTAAGGGGGGAGGTAAGAAGTAGCATCAAACGTTTCAGAATCATGAGGAGGGGGAACAGACTTCTGGGTTGTTGTTAGGTAGAGAAAGCCTTCCTGACCGAATGCAGGGAGGTTCTTTCTGGATAACAATGACGATGGTGGTCCTCCCCCTGCCTTGGACCCGTGGTAGGGGGTTATTTTTATGTCCTTCGTTACCAATGGCATGGTAGATAAAGAACAGAAAGCCATAAATAAGGATACAGATTGTAGAAACAGCCGGCTCTTCCTCAAAGGATCGGCTGTTTTATTATATGGTGGAACAATGGGTTGCACGAATTCGTCTAGAAAAAACCTCTCAGGGTGATTAATTCCCATGTCATCTAGCACAAGGAAATATTCTACGTAAGCATAATAGAAAATACCAATTTCCATAATTTATCATATCAAAAAGTTTACGTTTTGATACATATACAGACCACGGTCAAATCCATGGTTTTTTCCTGTCAAAACATATAGAAAATATTTTTGAAAGGTGTCATAATGAACGATTAGGTTATGGGTTATTTTTGTGCCTATATTTCCTTTTACATTCATTTCAAAAAGGAGTAAACAGATATGGAGTATCGGAATTATGGATACATACGGGTCAGCAGCAAAGATCAAAACGAAAACCGGCAGTTGGCTTCGATGCGAGAAGCAGGGATCCTGGAACGAGATATCTTTATTGATCGCGCCAGTGGCAAGAACTTTCAACGGGACCAGTACCAACTGTTGAAACGCATCCTGCGAAAAGGGGATGTGCTGTACATTCATTCGCTGGATCGGTTTGGCCGGAACAAGGAAGAAATTCTCCAAGAATGGAACGAAATCACGAAAACGATTCAGTGTGATATTGTGGTTCTGGACATGCCGCTGCTTAACACCAAAGAGCAGGATGATACGATGAAAACGTTCATTGTCGACTTGGTGCTGCAGATTTTGTCCTGGATGGCCGAAGAGGAACGGACACGTATACGCACTCGGCAACGTGAAGGCATCGATGCCGCCCAGGGACAGGGCGTAAAATTTGGACGGCCAGAAACACCAATTACGGAAGCGTTTGAAGAAGCTTATCAGGAATGGAGAGCTGGGGAGATCAAAGCTGTGGATGCCATGCGACGCTTACATTTATCGAATAGTACCTTTTATCGATTGGTAAAACGATATGAAAAGTTATCATAATTATGTCTGTTTAAAGATAGGAATATTTAGTTATGATTAATACGATACGTGAAATTAACTTATTGCTATTTAAAAATTTCGTATATGGAAATTAGGAATGAGATAAGGGAAGTATTTATTTTGCTAGGCGATATTTCTGTTTTATAGGTTCGGCCCAGGCAGGCATATCTTCAGCTTCAAACGTTATCTGGCCATTGGAGGTTTCTAAAACGAGTTCCCCATCGGATTTACTATTATCAATGACGATGAGATTATCAATCAGCGATACATGTCGCATTAGATTTTCTTTAGACTTCGTATTCCTTTTTAGGATATCGCTTGTCGGGATATGATGCCCCCCATTTTTCACACGTAAGGCTACACGTTCGATGTTTTGCTCTACATGGCCTAACCCTACGTAAAACATGGTGATTTCAAAATTTTTTTCTTTGGCTTTAATCATTTGGTGGATGGCATTTTTCCCCGCCAACGTGGTTTCAATCGCAAAGCTTTGTTCTTCTTCAATACACTCATAAATCCGTTGGACAGCTGCTTTTCCTGCCGCAAATTGCTTGGTTTCTGGTGCTTTCGGATCTAACCTTCGAGCAATGGAATCTGGATCAATATTGATATCAATGCCTAGTTTATCAATAAGCAGGCTGCGTAATGTACTCTTTCCACTCCCATTGTTTCCAGCGAACACATACATCGTCGGAGGGAGTTTCTCTTGACTCATGAATCTCCCTCCGTTGACGTTTTATCTAATGCCATAATGGTTCCATCCGGGTACTCTTTCACGAGCCCTTTTTCGGTTTCATAAACAATATAGGTGTCACTGGCTTTTGCATCAATTTTTGCTCGATCTCCCGTCATCTTCACCCATCTATCCATCCAAGCAAATTTCCTCCCTTGGGAAACACTCTCACGTTCTAACATGAACAACCACCACCTTCATTTGATACTTAAATTATATCAGAAGTCATGGTTTTCTTCCCACGCCACTGTTCATTTCCCTAACATCATGGTTCTAAATGGTCTAAATCAAATGAATAAACGATAATCCCTTCCTATTATATCCCACTTATCTCTCTACAAATACTAGTACAAAAAAGACCTCCTCCAAGGAGGAAGTCTCTATCCAGAACGCGAGCTTGAGTGGAGAGACAAGGAAGCTCAACGCTTTGTCATTGTATCAAAATTGTAAACGATTACAAAACCTCCTAGGTCACTTCAACCCGTACCCCATGAATCCTACCGAAGAAAAAAGAACCCGCTGGGTACCAAGCAGTGAAGGACGTGGCATACATGGTTTTGATTGTACCCAAGCTCAGCTGATCCAGAAAGAACATGATACGTCGTATTCTTCCATTAAGAAAGGAAAGAAGGTTATCCTTTTATATTAAATCGCTTTCATTTTATAAACAAGAGGCAAAAGTACCTCTAGGACGAAACATGACGTGGATCATCATCACTCCAGGTGGCAGGTGCTGCTGGGCTTGTCATGCTCTCAGATCCTTCCCTCTTCAATGGAAGCACCGTTCATTTCCGCTAGAGAATACCAATGGCAGCATGTGAAGAGCGTATCTCTATTACAAGAGTCCTGATCCGTTGCTTTTCTTCTTTAAACGTCGGCGTCATCCCCAATGACTAAAGGACCTACGCCGGATAATTTGACGATCTGTATTTTTTTCGACACAAAATCAATCATGCACGGCCCCTTATACATGTAACCGTTGATATCTGTCGCATCAAGCCAAAACCGAAAGCGGTCATTCACTTGATCAAACAAGTAATGCTTGGCCTCTTCCAGATCCACGGTCCATCGCACCGTCACCCCGTCTTCTTCCACCGTCGTTAACACGGCGTCGCGAAACGAGACATGTAGACGATCCAATCGCACTGATGTAAGAATAATATTTTGCATCTCGCCACTCCTCTATCTTATTGGTTACTGATTGGTTACTGACTTAAGCTTCTTGATAGAGGGAAGAATTTCCTCCTAGTTATGATCAGCATAGGTTTTATGACTTTTAATGCTATTCTCTTAAGTTGCAGGATCCCTTGTACTATTTTCTGTTTAGCATAAAAGAAAACAGAATCCTTTCTCAATAGTGTTTTGATCGATATCATTGTGCTGTATCTACGGGGAACCAGTCTCCTTTTTGTTGTGAATAGAAATAGAGGTTCAAAGTAATGATTGACGGATATTAATAGCGATTTAAGGCTGATATCATAAAATTTGTCGCCTATTTACCTTCTGACGAAATGGGGCAGAAGGGAGGTGTTAAAATGGCAATCGAACTTTTATTGATGCACTTTCTGTTTCCTGTCACGTCGACCGTGGTAGGAATTGTATTTGCGGATCTGTTGCTGAAGCGAATACGTAAGAAATGCAAGAACAGGCGACCATAGCAATAAAAAGAGCGCTCAGATGCTGACGACATCTGGGCGCTCCCTTTGTTGGTGCTAAAATGACAATGAACTTTTATATGGTTATCTTATCATGATCGATATAACATGTAAACGTTATACGGTTAATGAAAGTGCACTTGGAAATGAAAAATAAGTAGCCTAGGCCAACTTAGATATCTTAAAATATTTTATTGCCTCAAAATACGAAGACTACTTATTATATTGAGACAAAAACCATTAACTTCGGATAAGATAAATGATGTTAAATCAGCATCACAACGACAACCACACTTCAATTTCAAGACCACTAACATACTTGATACAGTGTTCCTACACGACGAAGGTATCTGTGTCCTTGCCCTGTTAATGCTCTTCTTCTTCGATTTCTTGTCTTTCCTGTTCCAATTGTCGTTCCTTTAGGAGACACATAATTGTATATGCAGCTACAGCTAGTCCGACGCCGATTGTACTTTTAGGATAGGCCATTTTTCTGTTCAGCAAATGTATTCCTCCCACACTATAATTACTTCTTTTTTCATAAATAGCAAACAATGTTCGCAGTAAGTCAAAATACAATCAATCGTTTCGGAAAAGAAGTTCTGCAAACCTCATTGGCTAATTTGTTTTTGTTTGGCATAAATCGTCGAACGGGGAACGCCCGTCACCTTTACAATATCGTTCACACTCATCTTATTCATGGCACGGTTTTCGAATAGCTGCAAGGCTTGTTGAACCGCCTTATCCGATTGGCCCGGACGGCCCATGTGCTTGCCCAGGGCTTTAGCCCGTTCTCGTCCTTCGGTGGTGCGTTCCCGGATCAGGTCGGCCTCAAACTGCGCAAAACTCCCCAGCACATTAAACAGAAGTGTCTGCATGCTATTGGTGTCCTCTCCAGCGTGAAATTCCATATTATCTTTCAGAAATAAGACGGAAATACCTTCGGCTGCCAGTTCATGAACAATATTATTTAAATCAATAATGGAACGGGCTAACCGATCAATTTTCGTCACGACCAGAGCATCGCCCGGACGGGCATACCGAATCGCTTCCTGTAATTGTTCTCGCTCGGTGGTCGTGGTTCCTGTCACTTTTTCGGTAAAGATCCGGTGGCAGCCGGCTTGTTCCAACAGCTGCTGCTGGGAGCTGTAATCCTGGTGAAAGGTGGATACGCGTGCATAGCCAATGCGTTGTGCCATTTATTCTCCTCCAAGGTGTCTAAAAGTTGGTTATGTATTGTACACTTAATTACAGACGAACTTTTAGATGGAAAACACCCCGTTTTTATCGGCAAAAACGGGGTGTTTATGGCACTGTCCAGAAGTTAAGGGTTTTGGATTTACAAGTTTTTGAGAATAAGCGGCGATTTTTTCCTTACCACTTGCTTGCTGATGGTCAAAACGCGAAAAAACTTTAACTAGTTTCAGCTGGAATGCATTCTTAATTTCCTATCGGGCGCCTGCATGAACCCATCTTTTGACCTCTACGGTTTAGTTCTTCTTTGAGGTTTTGAATAGCAGCTCGTTTATTGTAAACCTCCTCCATGACTTTGGCGATGGTCTTGGATAATCGTTCTTGGTCCAGCGGTTCACTATTCGATCGCTGAAGGGCTTGAAACCATTGCATCATTTCCACAGGGGCCACATTTCCCGCAATGGAGGAAAGACGGTCAAAGCCGATTCCTATTTTGCGGGCCAGGCCCTGCTCGCCCCCAGCATATATTTGCAGGTCCGGCGCGGACCTTTTGAGGGCTTGAATCGTATCTCTATCTTTGGCCCCCGCCTCTTTCAGCCCGACAATATGTGAGTGGTTGTGAAAGAGTTCCTCAATACTTTCTTGGCTTAAGTCAAAGCCTGTGCGAGGGGGATTGTTGTAAAGAATGGCTGGTTTGTCAGCTTGGCGTATGATGGCTTCGGTATAAGCGATAGCTTCTATTTGCGATGGTTGAATATAGGGAGGATAACCAATCATAATTCCAGCTATGAACGTTGGACGGACCATGGCCGCCAATTCTTCTGCGTCTTTCTGTCGAGTAGAAGAAACGCCAAAAATGATCTCCATCTTCTGGGTCAACGTCACGTCTTCGTGAATGGCATGAATAAGATCTTCTTTCTCACGAGTAGTAAGACTATGCTGTTCTCCGGTAGTTCCACAGACAAGAACAGACCGAACGCCTTGTTTATATAAAGAAGTTATATGTCTTAAGGTACTTTTCACATTCAACGATTCATCCTGATGAAAAGCGGTCGGTACAGCGACATGAAAGGATTCTGATAGCATCTTCTGATTCTCCTTTGGCAGTAGCTTAGAATACATGCCCCGGCTACTATGGTTATTAATCGTTAACATCGGGGCAAAAGCGTAAATACAATTTCGAACATGGTTTAAAAAAAGCTAAAATTTATGATAAGCATTCGATGCATAATCAATCGATTTTTCACGACTAGACGGTCGAGACAGTCATGAACATGATGAAATACGCTTGTCGTGCATCTTCCATTTACAATGCCGTATTCTTAATACCAAAATCACCTACGAATGCCTAATTTCCGATAGCTGCAAGCATAGTTCCTACAATAAACAGTAGTCCCGGTACCTTTACTAACGAAGGCGGCTGCACTTCTTCGTTAAAGTGTCTTCGACATGAGAAGGTCGATTTGTTTTTCATCGCCCATATAAAATGAATGCTGACCAATTTCAACAAACCCTAGTTTTGTATAAAAAGCCAGGGCTTGCTCATTTTTCTCCCACACCCCCAACCAAATGCTTGTTTTATGATGTCCCAAAGCCAGATCTATAGCTTTTTGAAACAGCTCTCTGCCAAGGCCTAACTGGTGAAATAACTTTTTGATATAAATTCGTTCAATTTCAAGCGCTTGAGTACCCATTGGTTCAGATTGAGCCTCGTTCATGTTCACTTTTAGGTAACCCGCCAGGGTTTGTTGCCAATAAATAAAAAAGAAGTACGAGGAAGGATGAGCAAGCTCCTCTTTAAGTCGGTCCAAAGTAAATGCTTGATGAATATAATTATCCAGTTGCTGGGGAGAGTTTTGATCTTCAAATGTTTCTCGGAAGGTTTCTTGACTGAGCGCTTGAAGATCATAAACATCCTCCAATTGACATGTTCTTATCATTGTTTTCATTAGTATTTACAACTCCTTTATATAATACCATCATGATCGATGGATTTTTCAGGGGCTTTGGTCAACTGCTGAGAGAGGAAAGCAGTACCACTTTAAAAACACAATCAACCTAGTGCAAACAAAAGCCCGGTCTCGATAAAAAACAATAAGGACTATAAGACGAAGAACTTATTCTAATTTCTTAGCACAAACGCTACTAGCAACGAAAATAATCGCGGCAAATATCCCGAGCACCGTCATTGTAAGAAAGGCGGCATTGATTCCGTTGTAAATATTGTTTTGGCTATTAGCCGACAAAGTGACGACAGTTTATCCCTCCGAGTTTTTAACCCAAGAAGAATTCTATTTGGTTTCTCCTCAAAAGTATTATCTGCCGAATGATATACATTTAGAGCTCATAAAAAACTATCCTATGATAATGATGACTAAAGATTATATGTGCCGACAGCTAGTAGAAGAAGAAACAAAAAAATTAAATAAGCGAATCGTCCCCAGTATAGAAGTCAGTAGCTTAGATATTCTATATAATATGGTGAGAAATGGATTGGGACTAGCCGTGGTTTCAGACACCTTTTTAAACACAAGAGACTTAACGGGCGTCGGTGTTTCAACTATAAGAGATCTACAGATCCATCGAGATATTTACATGTATCATCGGTCTGAGTTTGCGAATAATTCCGCTGGGCAGCGTTTCTATACAATGGTTTTAAACGAGTTGAAAAAATTAAAAATTATAACAAAAGATTAGTACCCAAAGCTTGCATGATCGTTCATCAATATAAGCAAAAGCTCCCTCAAATGGTCGTTAACCACCCTTGTTGAAGGTACTCTATCTTTTAAGAAACTAGAGGGGATTTTGAAAAAACCCTTCTGGTTTCAACTAATAAATTTTAGGCCAACAGCCGCACCTAACATCACGGTCATAAAGACAAGGCGAAGCGAGTGGGTGAACTCCTGATAAAACATCATGCCCACCACTCCGGATTCTACGGCACCAACCCCGGCCCATAGGGCTTAAACTGTCGACATAGGAACGATTTGCATGGCAAGGCTTAAACAAGAATGACTGCTCCCAAATACCACCAATAAAGTCGTTATAGAAAAGCGTCGGTTAATCCAATCACCCTAATAAACAAACCTACTGCCAATAATCGTCATTATGTTGAACGATAGGAGTATCCACCAAGAACAGCGATGCTCCAGGTATCAGACCGAAGGGAGCTATCATTCTTTTACTTTTTCGGCATACTGCGAGTCAGTGGGAGCATAGCTATTAGTCCTTAGTTGTGCGACGAGCTCCAGTTAAAAAATAACCAAGCGTTAGAGCCAAAAGGAAGGGTATGACTACTTGTAATGCGGTCCCCCAGGTCAGTTGGCCTGAAATGACGTAAATGGCAGGTAACGTCAGTAATAGAACGGCTAAAAGAGCTGTTAAAAGAAATTTGATGAAGGACATGGATGCCTTCCTCCTTGTTTATTTTCTCCCCTCGGTTCCCCATGCATGAACCCTTCATGGAAAACACAATGATGGCTCATAATCGTTATTGTCTTAACGACTTTCTTTGCTCAGTACGGTAGATGAAATTTAGTCTGAAGCGATGCTTCTTGGGAACATGAACGAGCTTGGGAGGTCCTCTGCTCCCTCATCGTTGCCACACTGCACGAAAGACCTTTTTCTGCTTATTACAAAGCGTGCATTGATATATCATTCTTGAATTCAAGTCCTCGTCTCTGCCTACCAGTTTGTACTGATGAAAACCGATACGACACCAAAAGGAAGTCTCCTCGTTCCGCTTATTAGCACACCCCATGACTACGATCACCCCTGCTATCAACAAAATGAAGCCAATGAAGAGGTTGCGATCGTAGAACCAACCATAGAGGAGAGAAATGATGCCTATCAGAACCAAGGCCATACCAAACGAATACCATTTACCCATGTTCGTCCTTCCTTTCCCTATATAGGATCTTTCTGTTTCCTCAAAGGAAATGTTCGACGAATCCATATCCCTGTGCCAAGGATCACTCCAGCCCCAAGGCCATGTCGATGCGATCGGTCCATTGATGCCAAAAGGCCAGCCCATTCATGAGATTGGCCACACCATGGATAGCTGTTTGAAAGAGCATCGCTAGGACACCCATGCCGATGATCATACCGATAAGTCTCATCCCGTGACTTCTCCCTTCCTGTCCTTCTTCGAAGTATTTTCAGGGAACCAGGTGGAAAGAGAGCATTACCAAGAGAATCGCTGCCCCCAGCAGTAACCGCCAATAAAACGTGCGAATGCCCTCTGTCCATTCCAATACGGCACGGACGATGAGTTGAGCTCCTACCCCGTAGACCAAAAGGAGCAGTCCTGTTCGCGTATAATCGAGGGCAAACAGCGTAAGCACGACGGCCATCAGCAGCATGCCGGCCGTGACGAGTGGATATAATTTTCGTTTCGGCAACGTCGTTCGGGACGTGGTCATGGTTTGTTCTCCTTTATCCTGGGAATGATTCCTAACATATCCTTACGGTTTTTATACCCCAACGCGGGGAGCGTTATCCATGATGTTCGTTCGATAAAGAGCATCCCCGACCATGGGCATGGGCGAAGCCCCCTTCGCCCATGCATCGATGTAACGAATCACAAGGAGGGGAGCCATGATCCCGACCTATTTGAAAATTATCATTGGTATTTCGATAGGAAGTTTTATGATTCATTTTCTATCATTATTTGGCCTATGGTCGTTTCCCATGGGTTACTCCACCCTTATTTTTGCGTTGTTTTTGTTTAGTATGGCCCGGGAATTTTATCGGCAGTACGAGGGGTCGTCGCGGCGTCCTCTCATTACGGTGATGATCGTTGTAGGGATCATCCATGTCGGCGGTGGCCTGTGGAGTCTTGGGCTCACGTATGGATGGATCCGGTAATACTGGGCGTTAGCCTCATGAGATGACTAGAAGAAACCATTCATTATTTACTTTCTGGCATTGGTTAAACTAAATGTGTAAAAGGCTGTAACAAGTAATTCTTCCGACATATCTAATTGTTGAGGGTCATAAGTAATCTCATGATTTGTTAGCGAAATCCCTTTTGTTTTCATTTGAGCTAATTCTTCACCTTGATGCTCTAAAATGGTTTTGTTGCTGCCTAAATCATTTTTTAGTACCGCTTCTTTTCCGTTGTAATGTACAGTCAATCTCATATGAGTATCTATCTTTCCCGTGTTTTTTATTGTTGCTACATGATTCTGTTCGACGCCATACGCTACCTGCCATTTATCCCTGGCTCGTTCTATCTGTTTGGAGTCTGCCAGGAGATGATTCTGCTCATCGAATAAGCAAACACTCTCTATTTTTTTCAACCATAATACTTCGCTCCAGGAGTCGTAATATTTACCACAGTAAAATCTCAACCGATTCTCTTCATCCGTTACTTTGACTTTTTTACTTGAGAACACAATAAAAGGCTTCCGAAATTTCAATGTCACCATCCGACCCACTCCTCGTCATGTTCCTTCATGGATTACTCACAAAAGCTTATCAGCAAAACAGTTGTATCCCCAGCGCATAGCATCATAAAAAGATAAATCGTCCGGCTAATGTTTAACGACGAACAATTGATTCGTTCTTCTAAAGACGACTGAATCACTCAACCGTTCTTTTCTTCATGGATGAATACTCTGTATAATCTTCTTATACAACCAATAGACACTGCTATTCCTACAAAGAGATAAGTGAAAAATTGGGAATCCTCAATTCGCTCTTGAGAAAAATAGAAGGAAATAGAGACGATCAGATAAATAGCACCAATGAACGTCAATATATCAAAAGAAGTAGCTACCATACGTTTTTTTGACTGCTTGCTACTCATATTCAAAAGTCCTTTCTACCTTTGTCCTGGTGCCTAATTTCTTTGGCGTTTAGATGACTTTAAAAATGAAGGACCTTCTAATAAGAATCCATGTAAATGAGCTTTTTCACCATTACTTAAGCTATAAATTGGGCGATAGAAATACTTAACGCCCCAACAATGATTAGGGAGAGCAGCACCAAATAAAGTACTTTTTCTATACGATATTCAACATCTTTCAAACTAGAGGCATAGCTCCATATAAGTACAAGATCAATAACAAGAACGACGAAAAAGTTTTTCCAACTGTTTCCTATCAACTCCGGGCTGAATGTAAAAATAATGTTCGACAAAAATACGGGGATGAAGATGACAAGAATGAAGGCTAACAATGCTCCCGATAGGTGTTGATGCTGTTTTTCCTGCTTATCCATCATACGCTTCCTTACTCAACTGAATTTTTGGCTAAATATAGAATAATTACTGGAAAATGATAACAAAAAATAGATGTGGATGCATTTCCTTATCTCATTTCTAACACTGGTAACATATAAAAAAGCAAAGCCTGTGCCCGGGCTTTGCTTTTTTGGTTTACTTCGAAAAAGTCATTTGACCCTCTAGTTACAGCATTCATTTCTTTTGTTTGTAGTTCCTAGTAGAATAGCAAAAGGAATTATTTTACATTCTTTTTGTTATCAAAGGTGAGATTTTTTATGAATGAATGGCAAACAGGAATATTATCGGGTGTATTGGTAACAATCAGTTTTATTCTGTTAGATTCATTTTTTGCGTTGCCTTATATAATGGAAATGGTGATTAGTTTTGTTTTTACGCTAACAGGCACATTAGTAGGGGGGAAATTGCTAAATGACAGAAGAAAATGTTCCAGGAGGGAAACATGAGGATGTTAAGACTGTTTTATAAATTATTTGGTACGATCTCTTTTGCTCTTATTCTTATGGACTTGCGCAAGATTATTCATATGCCGGGATGGCTATTTATATTGTTGTGCCTTGTTCTGGCAATTTCCATTGGTATTTTCTTTTACCTTCAACGAAAACAACCAAGACATTCAACCGACAATAGAAATTAAAGAAGATGATTAAGAAGGAAAGAGAAATGGAGGTGAAATAATATATGAGAAAAGAATGGCAAGTGGGAGCAATAGTCAGTTTTTTAGCAACGATTACGATTATTTTAGTAGGAAACTTAACTACTTGGCCTTATCTCGTTCAACTACTCCTAGCTTTAATTATCGGCGTTTTAAGTACAGTTGTAACACATAAAATACTTCAATCAAACATGAGTATCTATAAAACATTAAGATACGTACAGATCATTTTTTCATTAGTTCTTCTGCTTGGACTAACACTGGATTGGTTTAAAGTAATCCGTATTCCTGATAACGTCATGTCCCTTGGGATAGGTATTTTAGTGATTTTACTCATTATTTCTTGGATTAAGGATAAAGACCATCAAAAAAGTTCGAAGAAAGAATCATGAGCACCTTTTACGTAGTGGCTGACATTCTTTCCAACTTGTTTCCCTTTTATTGAAGCCGACCATTATAGAATTTCTGCAATCAGCGCCGATTGAAGAAAGCTCATTCTTTTAATAAGTAAATATCTTTTAAGCACCAAGTATAGGAGGAACAAGATTGAAACAGGGAAACATAATTTTTGTTACGTTATTAATGACGATACTTGTTGGCATTGTGGATCCGCTGCGAGCTACGTTCACTGATTACGAATTGAACGATGATTATGGCACGGTCTTAGGGATGTGTTTTATTTTAATAGCAATATTAGCTCTTTATGTCGTATATACCGTGAAATCCCGGCGAAAAGCTCAACAACATATTCAATCATTAGATAAAGAAGATTTAAGTCCACTTTCCAGTAAGGAATATCATTACCAAGAACCGATGCAGCAGTTTGACCAACATCCGGTTAGAATCGTTGATCATGCTGATAATACTACAGCGGTCTTTGAAGTACGATACAAAAGTCGTTGTTCTTATAGGATTCCTGTATATCTATTTGTCCAAGTTTTTTCATCATTTGAATCAAAAAGAGAAGAGGAACAGGCATTAAAAACCGGCCTCCGAAATCCATTTTCGGAGGCCGTTATCTACGTTTTCCCCCTATCGATAAGTGATACCAATAACGAGCATGGACTTTTTTTATGTTAAAGGTGCGTAGATAACTATGAATAAATTTTGGGACATTTTGTATATATCCCTATTTGGCTATTGGGTGTTTGGAACGGTGACGCTCATTACTTGGTTAAGTGTGACCGACTATTTGGACCGTGTCTATCCCAGTATGCTATATACTGGGGTATTCGCTCTAGCAAGTTTGTATTTAGCGTTAGTCAATCGTGAAAATACATTCAAAAAGAATTTTATCATTTTTCTCGTCGGTTTTTTCTATGCGTTGGCTGGAGGCATTCTTATCTTCTATTTCCGTGTTCTCGCTTAAATAGTATATGTCTCTTCGGGTGGTAGGTCTATGAGGAAGCACTCCCGCTTTTCGTCTCTTAAAAGTAATACTTCAGTTTTTTTATTAATCAATACGGTAGATGAAATTATAAATGGGCCATCGATCTATTCTTCAGGCCATCGTTTCTACCACCAGTCATGCGAGTTAGTTTAACATCCAGGAATGATTATTTATCATGGACTCTGTAATGCATTACTTTCGTTGATGAGGTTCAGAGGAAGCCGTACTGATAAAATGCAGGCAGGATGTCTCTGAATAGCAATCAACCCCCCTTTGCTTGGTGCGCACCAGGCAAAGGATTTTTCATAGCATCGAACCAACAAAGGCCTGAAGAAATAGGTGTTATGGCTAAGAATCTCTCCGGCTAATGAATTCTTTTTTTATGACTCGCCACAAATAGAAGACATTCGAAAGCCCCCGGCAGCTGCCGGGGGCTTTGTCATTGTATGTTATTGGGATCGTCGTTTCTCATCACAATGAGGAACAATTGCAGAAGAGAATGGTGGTTCCGATGCTTCCGGTCTCTTCGTCGGCGCCCCTTCGAGCACCTTGATCACGGACGATGGAATGTTGGTCAAGGATAGATCAATTCGTGCCCGGCGAATATTTTGCATTGAATCTTGGTGATACCTCCCAAGGAGACTTTGATGGTTTTCGTTTCTCCTTGCCGGTTGGTTACTTCTCCCATCAATGTCCCTCGAAGAGTCAGCCCCACATTTTCATCCTGCAGCGCATCATCAACATATAATTTTTCTCCTTGGAACCATCGGTTTTCCACCCAAATATGATGGCCTTCATAGTGTGTTTCAAACACGTTTGGCATATGCTTGTTCCGCTCCTTTCCCATCGGTGATCGATACCAAGCGAATAGGAATGATCACCGTGCTTGCCTCTAGATGGAACCACCATCTATGGGGCTGGTGCCCTCATGAAGGCTTCCTATGACGAGGATGTTTACCTCTTCCTCTGGAACAACTTTCGGATGCTTGATGAATGTTACGCTTCCTGACGGCGGTTGTTAGGGGCCCGTTCGAGCACTTTGATCACTTTTTTATACGTTCGGCCCGTGTCTTCGATGTCTTCCCGAAAGACGTTCATCACGACCACGGACCGTTTGCCTTTCTTGGTGGGAACCTGAACGATATCACCCGGTTGAATGGGATCCTCGCGCAGTCGTTTCGGAATGTTCCAGTGATACAGTTGATTCGTGTTTAACACCAGGGCCCCGTTCTCGTCCCGGCGGAGAATGTGATACGCAGCAATCGTATTGTTTGTTTTCATGACTCTTTCTTCCTTTCGTTGGATGATCGTCGATAACCAAAAATCGTGAAGCTGGTTGTTCCGGAACGAAGCCGAAACGGACCATGTTCATGTTCTTGTTTCGTCCTTTTCTGTTCACGTTGCTGTTTCGCTGGCTGACGACTAGATACGTGTTTTGTTGTACGGCAGCGTTCCAACGATGAACAAGCTTGGTTCATGTCGAGACGAAGGTTAGTTTCATGTTGAAACACACCCCGAGGATTCAATGAGCTTGCTCAGGAACATGATATAAGCTCTGATGATTTGCATAAACGGGTTCTTTTTGGTCAGCTTCTGGTCAGCAATAGCATCTTTTCCGGTTATTCAAGCGTTAAAATCAGTACGCTGAAGTGTCGAACACCCCCGGTTTTGTACACAAAACCGTGAACAGGCTGTACACAAAACTGTGACAAAAGGCATTTTTGACGTACCCACGAAACGTCCGGCACTGCCGGACACCCCAGCTCGTCTGGGGTCACTTTTCCCTTATGCTCTTCCAAATTTTTTGATCTTGCAGGTTACGTGTTCGGCCATAGGGTTGGTTGATGACAGGTAGCTTGTTAGATAAAACCGGTTGTTTCGTCCGGCTATCGTTAGCAAAACGACGAACCTCTTCGACCATCGAGGGGACGGACGAACCTATGATCACGTCCAA
>NZ_JBQOJA010000036.1:0-27111 GCF_054971385.1 Marinococcus tarijensis
TCGGCTAACTTCATTCTACTAGAAAAGGACTTCCTTTTTTCGTGTTCGCTCGTTTACACAAAATATTTTACGCTCTCAAAATTTTCGAGGGAGAAGAATAATGACTTTTTTAAAAGATTTAAAATAAGATGTTTTAGGGGTGAAAGATTCGGGCATTCGTATAGGTAGACGTAATCGGATGAAGGAGGACCAGACAATGAAAAAAGTAAAAGTAGATGAAGTTTTTACAGAGGATAAAGAACAGCTCCGTTATACGGACGGTGAATTAGAGGTTCGTGATGATAACGGTGAGGATTGGGAAGTGAAGCTCTACGGAGTCGAAAACCAGCGTTTCTTCACAGATGCTTTAAAAAATAATGAAAAGAAACATCTAACATTTGAAACTGATAAAGGAAGCATGTACGGCCTCGTGTCGGTTGAAGCACTGGACAATGCCGGCGTGGCTAACGAAGACGTAGTAACGCTTGTAGGCACCGGACCGTTAAACGGTTTTTCATAAGACAGAAAATAATTAAGATTAAATAGCGATGCAGGTGTTACAGCCTGGATCGTTATTTTTAACTTAAAGAGGGAACAATTTAAAATACTAAAGCATAAAGCAGGCAGCCGATTTAAAGGCTGCCTGCTTTATGTACATATTACGAACCGCTGCATGGGAGTTTCACCGGTGGATAGCCCTGCTCGCCTCTTCGTACCACGGCGTAGCCGGTGACGGTAAAGCCGTGTTTAAGCAGCAGCCGTGTGCTGAGATTCCGTGAAACCTTGTCGGGAGCTATGAGAAACACTTCTTTTTTCGGAACAGTCTGTAAATGTCTTTTTAAATACGGATACGGAAGAGCAAACGCTCCGCGTATCGGATTGCGGTCTGATTCCTGGTATTCGCGGACGTCCAGAATGTGGGCCGCGTTTTCCTGACTTTGAGGAAGGGGGGAACAAGGAACGCGTAAAACGGGCATCCAGCGTTTAAATGCCGGGATCATAACAAGAATAATAACAACTATGGTAATACTAAGCCAAAAAAGCATCAACGCACTCCTCATTCCTTTCTTATAGCGATTCATATTCTATATTTTTTTACGAACAGATTCAAGAACTTTGCTTACGCTGTTTTTACACTTACCCCTTTATAGATTGTCTGTAACAATTTCATGCTATTAATTCTTCTTATGAAATTCAAGCATATTGGTTTCAGGGAAACGCAATTTTTGATAAGGTTAATACAGAAAGTAGGAGGTGAAGCTTCCATGCCAGAAACAGAAGAAAAAAGAGAATTGGAAGAACGAGTTTGGGCGGAGCTCGAAAATGTAATTGATCCGGAGCTCGGTATTGATATTGTAAACCTGGGCCTTGTGTATACAGTGACAGTTGATGATGACAGACAGGCAAATATCGAAATGACCCTGACTGCAATGGGCTGCCCACTTGCAGGCACCATTGTAAACGATATTAATTTCGCCATGAATGATTTGAAGGAATACGGGGAAATCAGCGAAGTGGATGTGGACATCGTTTGGAATCCACCTTGGAGCAAAGACAAAATGTCCCGTTACGCAAAAATCGCTTTAGGTATTCCGGATTGATTAAAGGAAAGCCGGCTGGACAGCTCCAGCCGGCTTCTTTTGTTCAAAACTATTTTCACTTATCAGAAAAAATAAAATTTTCGGTTGAAATATACTGGAAAATGGTTTATTATGTAAACATACTCAAAGGAGGCATTATTGTTTTGACAAACAGTCAACTGAACACAACTGAAATGATCGACAAAGGGATGCAGCAGTCTCACAGCATGAGTGTAGAGGAATCGGTTCGCACGATTGAAAACATCATGCAGGTCGAAGCAGCACGTCAGCAGGACTATGAAGACAATAAGATTGAAAATTTATAAGTGATGAAAAGCGCGGTCCCCTAAAGGCCGCGCTTTTTGACGTTTATATGCTTTCCTGGCCCGTTAAAATAATCGGGCCTTCTTTTGTGATCGCAATGGTATGCTCGTACTGGGCGGAATGGCCTCCGTCCCGGGTAGTGGCTGTCCACCCGTTGGAGGTCATTTTACTTTGCCAGCCGCCAGTGTTGACCATTGGCTCGATCGTAATAACGTGGCCAGGCTTTAAGCGTCCACCCTTGCCGGGGGCGCCGAAATGAGGAATCTGTGGGTCTTCGTGGAGGGTGGGCCCGATGCCGTGCCCGGTAAAGTCCCGGACGACCGAAAAGCCTTCATTTTCGACATATGCTTGAATCGCATGCCCGATATCGCCGATCCGGTTGCCGGCTTTGGCCTGTTCAATACCTTTATATAAAGATGCTTCTGTAACCTCCATCAGCCGTTCGAGTTCACTGCTTACTTCTCCCACGGCATAGGTCCAGGCAGAATCCGCCAGAGCTCCGTTTAAATTTACCACCATATCGATTGTAACGAGATCACCGTTTTCAAGAGGACGGGCTCTTGGAAAACCATGACAGATTTCATCGTTTACCGAGGCGCAGGTGGCATATTCGTACCCCTGAAACCCTTTTTGTTCAGGAGTTGCGCCGCGTTCTGCCAGGAATTTTTCGACAAAATCGTCAATTTGTTTCGTAGTGACGCCTGGTTTAACCATTTTGGCGATTTCTTTATGGCAGGCGGCAAGAATTTTTCCTGCTTCGTGCATAAGCTCAATCTCTCGTTCTGTCTTTAACGTTACCATCATTTGTCTCCTTTTATTCAGTATCAAATACTATTGTAAAACATTCGTATAGGAAATGCATTGTTTGATGATTTCCTTTATAATGGCGGAATTGCAGGACAGAGATGGAGGTAAATCATGAAAAAAAAGAAATGGTATGTACAGCTAAGGGACAAGTTTTGGTTTATTCCAGGATGTTACGGTATTCTTAGCTTAATAATAGTAATAGGGGCTTCTATTATGGATCAGCAGGTGCTGCGACCTGTTTACAATAATATGCCTTCTATGCTGATCGTGGAAAATAACACTGCTACTTCTTTATACAGTGCATTAGTAACGGCATTGCTGACATTGACAACCATCAGTTTTTCTTCGATTATGGTCGTTTTGACTACGTATGCCACGCAGTTTACGCCAAGGGCCCTGCAGGATTTTATGAAAAGCCCGACGACGCAGCATACACTTGGGGTATTTACGTTCGGGGTGTTATTTACTCTGGTGAATATGCTGCTTTTTTCGAGCGAAGGTAATAATCAAATTTTGATGCCAATGCTGACAGTTCTTGTGGCGCTCGGCTGTCTGGCTTTTTTTATTATCTTTATTTATCACTCCACTCAGTGGCTGCAGGTGAATCATTTAATCAGCCATATAAGGTCTGATGCCTCCAGGGTGATCCGGGGTGCCTACACTTATTCAGGGGTGAACGCCTTCAGCGAATGGAGCGATGATTTCCGGAATGACGAAGAAACAATCGTTCATGCCGAACGGTCGGGGTATACCAATATGGTGAAAGTGCCTGAACTGATTGAGTGGGCCAGGCAGCAGGAGGCCGTGGTTGAATGCCTGTTCCAGGTGGGAGACTACGTCCATCAGGGAGAGCCTTTATTTCGCTACTGGTCAAAGCATAGTTTATCCCCGAAAATATTGAGAAGTTTTTTATTAGTGGGAGAAGAGAGAAGCAATGTTCAGGACATTGAATTCTCCATGCAGAAAATTGTAGAAATAGCGCTGCGGGCGATTTCCCCGGCGATCAATGATCCGCATACAGCAGCCAACTGTATCAACCGTATTGGGGCACTTCTTTCTGAACTCAGTTATGAGCACAGAAACGATCAATACTTTGCCGACAATCAAAATGAGCTGCGGTTATTTATGCCTGTAAAGCCCTTTAGAGAATATTTATATAAAAGCTTTTACCAGCTCAGGCTTTATGGCCGCGAAGATATTTCGGTAATGGGGGCCTGTATGGAAGCACTGACGATGCTCGTGAAAACAGGAGATCAGTCTGTTTTAAAGGAAGTGGACTCATTTTCCCGTTACATGGAGCAGGCGGTCGCGCAGGAACAGCTTGCGGACTGGGACAGGGAATACTGGGAGGAGCGCGTGCAGGAAAAGAACACAGCTCTGCATCAGGCACTTACAAAAAGTAAGCAGATAACTTGAAACAGCCATTAACGTGTGTGTATGATATATAAATGAAGTTCAACACGAAAGGATGAAAGTTCAAATGAAAGTAGCAGCTATCGTAGGAAGTATTCGCCAGGAATCATTTAACGGAAAGCTAGTGGAGTACATGCAGGATCGTTACAGCGACATCATGGATATTGATATTTTAGATATCCGCGATCTTCCGCACTATGATCAGGATGAGGAAAGCAACGCTCCGGACTATGTGCAGGAATACAAGCGTTCTGTACGTGAAGCGGACGCTGTTCTTATTGCTACTCCGGAATACAATGGTTCAATTTCCGGCGTGCTTAAAAACGCTCTTGACTGGAACTCCCGGGTCGATTACGACTTTGCGGGCAAACCAACGATGCTGGTAGGAGCTTCTCTTGGCGGCCTGGGCACAGTGAAAGCGCAGATGCATCTGCGTCAGATTCTGAGCGCTCCCGGAATGAGTGCAAAAGTACTGCCTGGAAATGAAGTATTGATCGGAGCCGTCCATGAAAAAATGGATGAAAACGGAAATCTAACAGACCAGGGCACAATTGATTTTCTCGATAATGTCGTAGCCGAATTTGAACGTTTTTATCAGGAAACAATGGCTGTAGCCAACCGGGCATAAAAAGGATCCCTGCAGATATTTCTGCAGGGATTTTTTTATGCTTTTGGAGCTTCGGTCTGTTCGGTTTGCAGATCTGTTCTGCTCCATCCGATGAACAATAAAGCTGCTGCGCCAAGAACTCCGGCGACCAGGTATGGAAGATGGGCTGATAATGAATTACCGATTAACCCCGACATTACCGGTGCGAAAGCAGCGCCAAGCCAGCGCAGGAAATTATATGCTCCGGAAGAAATACTGCGCTCGTAAGGCGAATGCTCCATGACATGGCTGGTAAATAAAGAATTATTCAAACCGGAAAATAATCCTGAAAGTATGATGAACATAATCATTAATACTGAGGAGGACGCAAAAAACAATCCTAAAAGTGTTAAAATAAAAGCAGAAAGGGTAAACGGCAGTAATTTCACGGGAGTAAACCGCATCTCAAGCTTTCTCGATAAAACAGCCGAGCCGAAGGCCAGGCACAGTCCCCATCCAAAAAAGACGAGGCCGATTTGAATAGAAGTTAAAGATAAAATCAAAGGAGAGTAAGCAAGCACGACAAAAAAACCGTAATAATAAAACATGCCGGCAAGCGCCCCCTTAATGAACGGCCCGTGTGTAAAAAGGTGACGAAGCTCCTGCCACCCAGCCGTAGCTTTAGCTTTTTTAGGAGCAGGCGGATGGACGAAAAAAATAACTAAAATAAAAGCGATAAGCATTAAAAGACTTGTACCAAAAAAAGGAGCACGCCAGGATAAATCCCCAAGAAGACCGCCTACAAGCGGACCGCCGGCAAGGCCCAGGCCAATTGCTGCCTCATACATGCCTACCGCTGTCTCCACGCTCTTCGATAGAGCGATTAACAGGGTCATAGCGGTGGCGAAAAACATAGCGTTCCCAAGCCCCCAGCCGCCGCGAAAAAGGGCCAGTTCAGTAATGCCTCCTGCCACACTGCAAAGCAGGGCGAAGGCTGTAACGATCAAAAGCCCAGCACTCATCAGCCGTTTATCACCAAACCGGCTCGAAAGGATTCCGGCAGGAATCATCATGCAGGCCATCACTAAAATATAGGACGTAAAAAGCAGCTCCACCTGCCAGTGAGAAGCACCGATAGAAGCCGCGATGGAAGGAAGGACGGGGTCCACGACGCCGATACCCATAAAAGCTAAAAATGTGGCGAAGATCGTAATCCACCGTGCCCGGGTTTGAATATTCATAAAGCAGTCACTTCTCCTTATTGAATGAAGATAATACGTTGTCAGCTTGTTTTTTTAAATTTTCCATTTCCGTTTTAAAGGTGGTCATCTGGTTGATTTTTTGTTCGAGCATATCAATCTGGGCCTGAAGGCTATCAGAAATTTGTTTCAAATCCTCGTGCTGCATCGTCGTTTCCTGCACCGACTGGTAGTGGCTATAGACTGTTTTTACCTGCTCTTTCAAATCGAGATACTGCTGCAGCTCCTGAAGAGAAAACCCAAGAACCTCCTTTGCGGTTACTACATTCTGCAGACGTTCAATATCCTGGTCATCGTACACTCTAGTTCCCTTTTCTGTACGCTCTGGTGCTGATATAAGACCAATTTGTTCATAATAACGTATGGCACGTTTCGTTAAACCGGTGGTTTGAGCGGCTTCTTCAATTTTGTACAGCATGCATCACCCTCCTGATAAATTTCATGATATAACCTTAACGTTAACGTCATATTTTGTAAAGGCAAAATGGGGCTTTGACTTCCTGCCATAATGTGATAAAGTGTAGACAACTTAATAGGGAATCCACTAGGGGTGCCGAAAGCGGCTGAGATAAGGACTAACCTTAATCCCTTTGAACCTGATCTGGTTAAGGCCAGCGTAGGAAAGTGGAGACGGCAGAATACGTCTATTTCAAAAGCAGCAGCTTTATAATAGCGGACGTTTATTCGAAGCCACTCCACCAATGGAGTGGCTTTTTTTGCCCCATTGGTCCTGACTGCCCCTAGTGGTTCCCTCCTAATTTAAAGGAGGAAGTTACAATGAAATTTTCAGAGCTTTTATGGCAGGACACGGAGCACATTTTTGAGGCCTGCTGGGAAAATCCGTTTGTACAGGGTATCGGGAAAGGGGAGCTGCCGAAAGCATCTCTTATCCATTACGTGAAGCAGGATTTTGAATACTTAAACGCCATGATCAAGGCAAAAGCAATTGGGGTAACAAAGTGTACGTCAAGAGAAGACATGATAATGTTTAAAGATACCATTGATTTTGTGTTAAACAGCGAAACGCACCCGCATCATAATTTGTGTGAGCAGGCGGGAGTGGATTATGAGGAATTGCAGGGCTATGCACTTGCCCCGGCCTCTCAGCATTACGTGCTTCACATGCTGCACCATGCCGAAGAAGGAACACTTGGAGATGTTATTGCGGTAACGCTCGCCTGCCCGTGGGTGTATTTGTATGTGGGCGAAAGGCTGATGAAGGAAGTAGAGCCGGACGAAGCCCATCCGTTCAATGACTGGATTCGTTTTTACGGGGACCGTGAGGAACGGGAAATGTACAAATATATTGACCGGCTCGATGAACTGGCAGAAACAGCCACAGAAGAAGAAAAACATCGCTGGCGGACGTTGTTTATGGAAGGGTGCCAGCTTGAGTATATGTTTTTTGAGGACGCTTATTATGCAAAAGACTGGCCCTTTGCCAGAACGTTAACAGGCGGGGAAAAAGTCTAATGATAGACAAACGCTTAAACCTCCGGGATATCGTCGTCATCTCGTTTATTTCAGCTGTTCTCGGCGTCCTTTATCTTCTTTGGGTGCTGCTGGGGCAAATGGTTACCGGCATCTTTGGTCCAGTGGGAGGAGGCCTGATGGCAGGCTTCTGGATCCTTGCGCCGGTGATTTGTGCCTATATCATTCAAAAACCGGGAGCGGCGCTGCTTGCAGAGCTTATCGCGGCCGGTACTGAAGTTATGGCTGGGTCTGTCAGTGCAGGAGCAGTGCTCGTGCTCGGCTTCACCCAGGGGCTCGCTGCAGAAATGATTTTCGCTCTGTTTTTCTACCGGGTGTTCCGCCTGCCAGTATTAATGCTTGCCGGGTCGGCCGGAACGTTTGCTGCGTTTTTAACCCAGTATGTCCTTTATGGATTCAGCCAGTACGCAGGTTCTGTTGTTGTATTTATGCTGGTAACAATGCTTATAAGCGGTGCTCTTTTAGCCGGATGGGCAGGGAAAAGCTTTACGGATGCCCTGGTGAAGACGGGAGTGCTTGACCGCTTTGCACTTGGCCGTCAATATCGTCTCGGCCAGCAGAGGGATGCTGTATGATTTTCGCAGACAAAGTGACCATTTCATACCCTTTTGCTGAGCCTTCGATAGAAAGTTTTTCAGCAGAAATACGTACTGGGGAAAACGTGCTGCTGCTCGGTCCGAGCGGTTCAGGCAAAAGTACGCTTGCTCTCGCTATCCAGGGAATTCTTCCGCGGTCTGTGGAGGCGGAGGTTTCTGGCGGTCTGAGCGTGTTTGGGGAAAATCCGGCCGTGAAAAGCATTACGGAGGCTGCCAGGCAGGCGGCGCTTTTGTTCCAGGACCCGGATACCCAGTTCTGCATGCCGACTGTGCGGGAAGAGCTTGTATTTACGCTTGAGAATCTGCGGGTGCCGGCAGGTGATATCGAGGCCCGCATGCACGAAGCCCTGCAATTTACAGATATGCTTCACTGCCTTGATGCCCGTATCGACACGCTGTCCGGCGGGATGAAGCAAAAAATAGCTGTATCCTGTTTAGCTGCTGTGAATCCACGGATATGGATTCTGGATGAACCGCTCTCCCAGCTTGATCCAGTAAGCCGGCAAGCAGTCGCTTCGCTTCTTGGCCGCATTGCAGCAGCTCCTGATAAAACACTGGTTTTGATTGAGCATCAGTTAAATGAAGTAATGGAGTGGGTAGACCGGGTGTTCGTATTGAACCACCATGGCCAGGTTTCTGCGGATGGAAGCCCGGCACGTATATTCAACTCTCATGCAGCCGTACTCGAAGCAGAAGGAGTATGGCTGCCGGCTCCTGCAGAAGTCGGAAAGAAATTACTGAAAAAGTCAGAGAAGCCCAAAGCTGCTCTTCCCATCACTTTAAAGGAATGGGAAAGGTTTGCAGCGGATTATTCCGCTTCAGCAGTCCTTGCATCTCTGCCGCAGCCGAAAAAGGTAAGTGATCCTTCACTTGAGCCACCTGTCCTGGAGGTGAAGCAGGCGGCCTTTGCTTATGGCACGCAAACGGTTTTCGAAAACGTATCCTTTTCCCTGTACCCCGGGGAAATGACTGCTCTAGTCGGTGCAAATGGAGCGGGAAAGAGCACACTCGCACGTGTCCTCACTGGATGGGACCCTCTTAAAGACGGATCTATATATGTTAACGGAGAGGATATTGCCAGTCTGAAGCCGTACGAAATTGCTAAAACCTTCGGCATTGTTTTTCAGCAGCCCGAGCATCAGTTTGTAGCACAGACCGTGGAAAAAGAAATACGATACGGAATGGAAATGGAGGGGTGGCGCGAAAAAGATATTATTCAGCAGACAAATGAACTGCTGGTTCAATTTCAGCTTGGACATATTCGAAAGAATCATCCATTTCAGCTCAGCCAGGGAGAAAAAAGGCGTCTTTCGGTGGCAGTGATGGTAACGAGCAACCAGTCCATATTAATTTTGGATGAGCCGGCGTTTGGTCTCGATAAGCGAAATACCGATGCTTTATTTGAAGTGCTTGAGCAGTGCCGCCGACGCGGAAAAGCGATTCTCTGGCTGACGCATGATATGGATCTGGTCTATACAAAAGCTGGACGGGTTTTGGCGCTGGCGGAACGAACACTTGCCTGTGATGACGGCGTGGAAGCATTTTTCAGTGGTAGCATGGATTTAGCTAAAATCGGCGTCCGTCCGCCGGTAGTACAGCTTATGAGCTTAAAGAAAAAGGAAGCAGTAAGCCATGCTTGAAGAACTCCAGACCCGGAACGCTTTTTTGCAGCACGTACATCCAACGCTGAAGCTGCTCAGTCTTTTCACTGTGTTTTTCTGCATGATTTTCGTTTATGATATTTGGCGCCCGCTTGCCGTTCTGCTGCTAACGGTTGCTGCAGTCGCCTTTTTGGGAAAGGTGCCGTTAAAGCTGCTGCTCGTACTTATGCTTCCATTTGGGCTCTTTGGGTTCAGCTTTATATGGCTTCAGGTTGTTTTTCCTGACGAAAGAGGATCCACAGTTCTTTTCTATGTATTCCAAATGCCGGTTGCTCTTGAAAATATTCAAACAGGAATCTCACTCGGTCTGCGGGCAATGGTGTTTGCCTCCTGGTCGCTTCTTTTTGTTCTCACTACCTCTCCCGTGAGTTTAGTGATAAGCCTGATACAAAAATGGCATGTGCCTCCAAATATTGGTTATGGAATGATGGCCGCCTACCGTTTTCTCCCCCAACTGCGGGAGGAACTGGTGGTTATCCGGAGAGCCCGGCAAATCAGAGGGATGGGCAAAAAGCCTAAAATGCGGGAGTGGAAAGAGATGGCCGTGCCCTTGATGGCAGGGGCTGTACGAAAGGCAGAAAGAACAGCGCTCGCAATGGAATCGAAAGGGTTTGACGGCTCCAGAGAAAGAACGGAATACGTACAGATGAATTATAAAAAAACGGACATATGGTTCAGTGCCGGGTTTATATTGTTTATGATTTTCGTTTTTCTTATGCCAATGCCGTGACAGATCAACTGTATTAATTAAAGGTAACCCCGGGAACTCACGGCCCCCGGGGTTATTCGTGCTGACTATTATTTCACTAAAAACTTTTCTTCGATGCTGTCGACATAGCTTTTAATATCTTCAGCAATGTTATCCATTTCATCCACATCGACTTTCATGGTGGGAATCTCACCCTTATGTCCATGTTTGCGGAATTGCTCGATCATCTCATCCACAGCTCCGGCGAAGTTTTCATACGCGTGATCCCCGGAGCCGAAGATAGAAATTGAAAGGTCGGAAATATCATAGGCGAAAAGATCTTCAAGAAAATCTTCCGTTTCTTCGGGGATATCACCTTCACCCCACGTATACGTACCCATAATGAGCAGATCGTGAGGGAGGGGGTCTTCATTTGGAAGGCCATCGGCGATCATATCCATCAGCTCTACTTCGTGCCCGCGGCTGATGAGCTCTTCTTCCGTATCAATAGCCATGTCTTCAGTATTTCCAGTCATTGTGGAATAGAACAAAAGTATTCGCATATGTCCATTCCTTTCTTTTATAGTATAGGCTCGTGCATAAAATACATATTTAATATACTTATTATATATTCGGCGGCCGGATTGTGCAATCATCCTGGTGAATAGAGGTGCAAACTAAATGTGTTAAAATATATATTGGTAATATATATTAACGCTTTAATGAAGGAGGAGAAAAAATGAAACAGATAGGTATTATCGGCGGCCTCGGTCCGGAATCGACAGTGGAATATTATCAATCCATCATTAAAAAGTATCAGGAAAAGAAGAATAGTCTTCAGGTGCTTCCGGAATTGTACATTAATAGCATTAATATGTACAACATTTTTACGTATATTTCGGAAGAACGAATGGACGATCTGATCGAATATCTGGGCAACGCTGCCCGTAAGCTTGAACTGCTCGACGTTGATGGAATCATTATTGCAGCCAACACTCCGCACCTTGTATTCGATGAAGTGCAGAAGCAGGTCGAGGTGCCGATGCTCAGCATCGTGGACGCCGCGGTGGAAGCAGCAGAAAATCAGGGCGCCGAAAACATTGGGCTGCTGGGCACAAAGTTTACGATGGAAAAGAATTTTTTTAAGAAGCCGTTCGAAGCGAATGGAAAGAATATTTATGTCCCAGCTGAAAGTACACAGCAGTATTTACACGAAAAAATTGTCAGTGAGCTCGAAAATGGTATCGTAAATCCAGAGACAAAAAAAGAATTTGAGCGGATCACTGGGGGAATGATCGAACAACATGGGCTTGATACCTTGATTCTTGGCTGCACTGAACTGCCGATGATTCTTTCTGAAGAAGATTTTTCGATTCCGTTTTTAGATACAATGCAGGTGCACGTAGACAAGGTCGTAGACTTTATGTTTGAAGAAAAATAAAGCAGAAGGAGGGCAACAATGGCCATTCAATTGAAAAGAATTTATGAAGACCCGGAGGAAAAAGACGGGTATCGGATTTTAGTCGACGGCGTGTGGCCGAGGGGAATAGCAAAGGAAAAAGCTAAAGTGGATGAATGGAGCAGGGACGTTGCTCCTTCAAAAGAGCTGCGGCAATGGTTCTCCCACGATCCGGAGAAATTTGACGAATTCAAAGAGAAGTATAAGCAGGAGCTTCAACAGAATAACGAACAGACTGAAGCTCTCGATCAGTTAAAAAAGAACGTACGTGAGCAGAATAAGCAGTTGACGCTCGTGTTTGCCGCGAAGGAAGAAACGTATAATCATGCCCGTGTCTTAAAAGAAATTCTTGACCGTCAGCCGAAGGATTCTTAACGAAGAAGAGGTGACAACGATGGAGGAGTATCTGGGCCAATGCAGTGAATGCGGCAAAGAAATTTACTGCCGGGACGGCTTTATGGAAGGGGTTCATGAGTACGGCCGGCTGTACTGCTTTGAATGCGCCAAATAAATATACAGTACTCCGTTTCCAGGTGGAAACGGAGTTATTTTGTATATAAAAGCTGAATGTGAACGTTTAATGAAGTATTTCTAAAAGTATAGATTTAAATATGTATTTATAATACACTTTTTGTAGAAATTAAAAACGTTTTCATTGGAGGAATTTGATGCTTGCACCGCAAACGATTGAAACTGTAAAAGCAACAGCTCCGGCTATTCAGGCCAATGCCGCTGCCATCGGCAACCGTTTTTATGAAATGTTATTTGAAAAAGCACCCGAACTGCGGAATATGTTTAACCAGACGAATCAGGAAACAGGCGTACAGCCGGAAGCTCTTGCTTATTCTGTCTACCAGGCAGGAGCGAATATTGACCGCCTGGAAGAGCTTCGGCCTACTATTGAACGCATAGCGGAAAAACACCGGGCCCTGGATGTCAGGCCGGAGCATTATGGGTTAGTAGGGGAAACACTGCTCGAAGCGGTGGAGGAAGTGCTCGGAGACGCAGCAACTCCGGAGATCCTGGATGCCTGGGGAGAAGCGTATCACGCGCTTGCCGATATCTTTATTCAAAAAGAAGCAGTTAAGTACGAAGAAGTAGAGGCCGCCCGCGGCGGGTGGACAGGCTACCGTCCGTTTTATGTAGTGGAAAAAGTACCGGAGAGCGATGTTATCACTTCATTTTACTTAAAGCCGCAGGACGGTGGAGCGATTATACCGCAGCAGCCGGGACAGTATTTAACGCTGCAGGCAGACATCGAAGGAGAACCCTATACCCATATGCGCCATTACAGTCTATCGGATGCTCCGAATGAAAATTTTTACCGGATCAGCGTAAAGCGTGAGGACCCCGAGGACGGAAACCCGGCCGGTATTGTGTCGAATTATCTGCACCGGGACGTAAAAGAAGGAGATGTACTGCTGTTCGCAGCACCGGCAGGAGAGTTTGTGATGGAAACAGAGGAAATGCCAATTGTACTAATCAGCGGCGGCGTCGGAGTAACCCCGATGATGAGTATGCTGAATACACTCGTGCAGGAAGATACGAAACGAAACGTAACGTTTATTCATGCCGCTGACAGCAGTAAGGTTCATGCTATGAAAGCACATGTAGAGCAGCTCGCAGATACGTATTCAAACATTGAGGCCTACACCTGTTATTCCGAACCGACAGAGGAAGATCGTTCGAACGAAATGTTTGATAAAGAAGGGTATATTGATGCCCCGTGGCTCGAAACCGTCCTTCCTGACGAACAGGCAGATTTTTATTTCTGCGGCCCGACGCCTTTTATGCAAGTAGTTAACGAAATTTTAAAGGAAAGAGGAGTGCCGGCAGAACGTCGCCATTATGAAGTTTTCGGGCCGGAAAGCACGATTGAATAATTAAAACTCAGAGATAAAACTGGTTCAGCAGCTGCGGCATATCTATTTAGATTTTGCCGCAGCTGTTTTTAAATTCAATAGAAGAAAGGATGAAAAATATGAAAATCCAGAGTCTTACACAATTAGCTCCCTTCAGCGAAAACCGAATGGCAAATGAAGTTGTTTTTAAAAAGAAAAACTGCAAAGCTGTGGTATTTAATTTTTCGCCTGGTCAAAGCCTTCCTCTCCATGATCATCCCTTCACTCAAACATTTGCATTAGTCGTGAGCGGGGAAGGGCTCTGTTATACAGAGGATGAGAATTTCCCCGTGAGGGAGGGTGACCTTATTCAATGCGGGCCAACAGAAAAAATAGGGTTTGAAAATAACAGTGATTCCAATTTGAGCATATATGTCACACTAGTATATATCGAAGAAAATTAGCATCTGCCAAAAAATTATCTCTGCAATAAATATTAGTATCCTTCCTGCCAGTGATAGGTAGCAGATTAGTAAGTAAATCGTTAGATACTGAAAAACTGCTACTGACGTTCACTGATGCTCACTGACATTCACTGTCACAGCTTACAGAGGCGGACGACTTCTAGGGAGCTTTGTTTATTCCAGGACGAATCTGGTACGGTTAGAAAGCAGATGAAAGGAAGGATGCTGATTTATGCAGACTTTAAACAATGAAGCTAAAACTAACCGAACAAAAAAGTACAGCCTGATCGACACTGATATTCACGAACGGGTAATGTATGAAGATTTGTTTCCATACTTAGAGCAGCCGTGGAGAAGGTATATTGAAGACTGCCACTGGCAGCAGGAAAAACATATGCCATTTACTCAGCCCGCCGTGGCTGGAGTGGACCGGGCCGACGCAAAAACGCCGGACGGAAAACCAGCGGGCACAAGCCTTCCGTTTATGCAGGAGCAGCTGCTTGATGCCAACAATCACGAATTCGGTATTTTAACCGGAGCACTTGATCCATCCCCGTCTTCCATGCACGGATGGTACGAAATGGCCACGGCCCTTGCCAGTGCCTATAACGACTGGCAGATCAATGACTGGCTTGATAAAGACAGCCGCCTGTACGGCTCCGTTCACATTGCAGCCCAGGAAGTAGCGAACGCAGTGAAAGAAATCGAACGCGTAGGCTCTCACCCAAAAATGATTCAGGTGCTTTTGCCTATCGATGATATTGCATGGGGGGATCCTTACTACCATCCAATATTCGAAGCGGCTGAGCGCCATGATCTGATGATCGGCATGCACCATAACGAACCGCCTGCCCCGCTCGGCAAATGGCCAAGATATTTTATTGAATGGCATTCTTTAATTGCAACTTCTCACATGGCACAGATTACGAGCATGATTTTCAACGGGGTGTTTGAGAAATATCCAAACCTGAAGCTGATGATGATTGAGGGCGGCTTCACGTACGTGCCATTTTTAATGAAGAAACTTGATCAGCAGTTTAAGGATCTTCGCCACGAAGTGCCGTGGGTAACAACGATGCCGAGTGATACGATAAAAAACCGGATGGCATTTACGACCCAGCCGCTTGAAGAAATGAGCAAAAAAGAATGGAATCTCTTAGTAGAGCAGATGGGGACCGATGAAATCATCTGTTTTAGTACGGATTACCCGCACTGGGATTACGATTCACCGGATGAAGCCGTGCCTAAAGGACTTGAAGATGATGTGCTTGAGCGTATCTACGGCGAAAATGCCAGGGAATTCTATCCGAAACTGCCGGCTCGGGGTGATGTCTGATGGCAGCCGTTATATGCAGGGAAGAGGAGTTGGAAAAGCAGGAAATGATTCCGGGGAGCGTGGATAATATCCCGGTTTTTGTCTGTAGGACGTCCGAGGGAGAAGTCAGGGCGTTTATCGACCGGTGCCCTCACCAGGGAGCCTGCATGTCGAAAGGCAAAATTGACGGTGCTCCTATGAGCACCGCACCTGGTGAATATTCATTTGAACATGAAGGAGACATCGTCCGGTGCCCGTGGCATGGAAGGGAATACAATCTGCGGGAAAGCGGCAAGCCGCTTGCGCCGGTAAAAGGTAAACTAAAAGAGTTTTCTGCTTATGTAGAAGACAGCTATGTATATGTAGAACTAAAGAGAGGCTCGTAAGCCTCTCTTTTTTATTGATATTTTATTGGAAAATGATTAGCTGTTTAAATTGCCTCCGCGGACTTCCTGCAGCTGGCGAACAGCTTCAATCTGCTCATCGTTCAACTCAGCGTAATTGCCGGCAGCGTCTAACGTTAATATAACGGACGTTCCGGTAAGAGAGTATTTATTCGTAAGATCCCCGAACTGCTTGGATTCTACTTTATAATCTGCTTCTTCATACTGATTTTCGTTCGCAAGCGCATAAATATCAAGCTCCGGAATCATTTCGAGCATGATGGCGTCATTGCCCATGATACTGTAGATATCATTTTGTCCCTCTACTTCGCGGACTTCAATTTCCTCATTAGGTTTACTGATAATAATATTCATCGTGACATTCATCCTTTCTGCTTCCAAATCAATAGTAGTTACCGTACAAAAATGTTCCTCTCCTGCTATAACCGTTTCCTTCTTCCCACAAACATGAAAAAAAGATAAAATCATAATGGGAATAATCAGATTCTTTAGGCGTATAAGTGGACATACACTGCTGCGGCGCATATGATGGAAAAAGATAAAATAGTGGTAAGGGAGATATGTAATTATGATTAATGCAAGTCAGCTGACACCAAATGAAACCTATAATTTAATCGAAGAAATGGAGCGCTATGATTCAGAGCGTCTGGCATTGAAATGGCAGGACGATAAAGGCAGCCGCCGCGAGGTTACATATCACGAACTGATCCAGCAGGCCAATCAGTACGCCAACGTCCTAACCGGCCTTGGACTTTCCAAAGGAGACAAAGTGCTTGTCATGGTGCCACGTCTCGTGGAAGCCTATGTTACTTATTACGCGTGCCTGAAAGCAGGTCTTGTGATTATTCCTTCGTCAGAAATGCTCCGGGCGGACGATATTAAGTACCGGGCCGAACATTCCGGTTCCCGCGCGATTATTTCGTATGCTCCGTACGCAGAGGAAATTGACCGGATGGATCCTGTGCCGGAGACACTCGAGCATAAGCTGATGATTGGGGGAAGTAAAGAAGGATGGAAAGAGATTGAAACGATGGCAGCAGAAGAGTCCCAAAGCTTTAATATTGTACAGACCCACCGTGATGACACTGCCTTTCTTCCGTACACTTCAGGAACGACAGGTAAACCCAAAGCTGTCGTGCACAGTCATGGATGGGCATATGCTCATCTGCGGGTAGCGGCAGATGAGTGGCTCGACATTCACGAAAATGATGTTGTATGGGCTACCGCCGGACCAGGCTGGCAGAAATGGGTCTGGAGCCCGTTTTTATCTGTACTCGGCCAGGGTGCCACCGGGTTTGCCTACAACGGCCGCTTTGATCCGGAGACTTACCTGCAGCTCCTTCAGGACGAAAAAGTAAATGTGCTTTGCTGCACGCCGACAGAGTACCGGTTGATGGCTAAAATTGAAGGTCTCGAAAAGTATGATCTTTCAGCGATGCACAGCGCGGTATCAGCGGGAGAGCCCCTGAATGAGGAAGTTATCCAAGTGTTCCGGGAGAAGTTTAATCTTCCTGTGCGTGATGGTTACGGGCAGACAGAAAGCACGCTCCTTATCGGAACGTTGAAGGGCGTGCCTGAAAAAATAGGTTCGATGGGCAAACCAATGATCGAACAATTTATTGAAATAGTGAATGAAGACGGTAATCCGGCGAAGGCCAATGAAATTGGCAATATCGCTGTGCATCGTAATCTTCCATCGCTGTTTCAGGGCTATTACAAAGAGCCGGAACGTACGAGTGCTTCCTACCAGGGCGATTACTTTTTAACCGGTGACAGGGCGATGAAGGACGAAGATAATTACTACTGGTTCCAGGGGCGCAGTGATGATATTATTATCAGTTCAGGATATACAATTGGGCCGTTTGAAGTAGAGGATGCACTTACAAAACATCCTTCTGTTAAAGAATGCGCCGCTGTGGCGAGCCCGGATGGTATCCGGGGTAATGTGGTGAAGGCTTTTGTTGTACCTAACGGCCAGGTGGAAAATGAAGAGGATTTGACAAAAGAACTGCAGAAGCATGTAAAGGAAATGACTGCTCCGTATAAATATCCGCGCCGCATTGAGTTTGTTGAATCACTTCCAAAAACAAGCTCTGCGAAAATACGACGCGTAGAACTGCGCGAACAGGAACTTGCGAAGGCGAACAAAAATCAATAGATGAAAAAGCCTGAATGTACTGCCCTGAAGCGTATGCTTCAGGGCAATTTTATATCTTCACGAAACTGGTTTCGTAAAAACGAAAAGATGATCAAAAATTAAAAATATTTTTAGGAAAGCGTTTACCTTACTGGTGATTTCAGTTAGAATAAGAACAACCCCGCTGGAGGGGCAGAATTGAAATAAAATAGAGGCAATTGTTTCAGTTTAAAAATGTGTAACAGACATACGACTAAAGGGGGGCTCATTATTATATCTCTTATTACATTTATTGTTATCGTGGGAGCTATTTGGCTTTTTGCTTTCAACCGCAGCCGGTCAGTTAAAACGGACAGCGCTGAAGGATATTTTCTTGCCGGCAGAAGTTTAACAGGTATTACAATTGCCGGAACAATTATTATGACGAACTTGTCCACAGAGCAGATTGTGGGACAGAATGGCCAAAGTTATGCTTCCGGGATGGAAGTAATGGCGTGGGAAGTAACCTCTGCTATAGCAATTGTATTACTGGCACTTGTGTTTCTTCCGAAATACTTAAAATACGGTGTAGATACTGTTACTGATTTTATTGAAACCAGGTACGATAAAACAACGAAAAGAATTGCTTCTTTTCTGTTTATTTTCACTTATATGACTTCATTTTTACCTGTTGTATTGTACTCTGGTTCACTTGTATTCAATCAAATTTTTGCAGTAGACCAGCTTCTCGGCGTAGAGCCCTTAACAGCCGTAGCTTTTATCGCTGGATTAACAGGACTTATCGGCCTCCTTTATCTTTTAATGGGCGGTTTGAGGTTAAGCGCTTTCAGTGACACTGTTTATGGGATTGCTCTTTTGCTTGGCGGACTTACTATCCCGGTGCTTGGTCTGATGGCCTTAGGTGATGGAAACTTCTTCCGAGGTATGGAAACGATTCAGGCCAATACTCCTGAAAAATTAAACTCCATTGGCGCTATTGATTCTTCTTATGTGCCATGGCCGACGCTCTTTTTAGGAATGTTTTTTAATAACTTGTTTTTCTGGTGCACAAACCAGATGATCGTACAAAAAGCGCTGGCAGGGAGAAACTTAAAGGAAAGCCAGAAGGGTGCTTTATATGTAGGCTTCTTTAAAATATTCGGAGCTTTGTTTCTCGTATTCCCGGGAATTATCGCATTTAATTTGTTTGGCGGGGAGCTTAGAACTGCAGATAATGCGTATCCGCGTTTAGTTACAGAAGTACTGCCGCCGTCAGTGGAAGGCATCTTTGCAGCAGTCATTTTTGGGGCTATTTTAAGTTCATTTGTTGGTGCGTTGAATGCTACTGCTACGCTGTTTACGCTGGACTTTTATAAGCCGCTCATTAAAAAGGATGCAAGTGACAGACAGGTGGCACGGGCTGGTAAACTAATTACGGTCATTGTAGCTTTAATTGCTATTTTAATTGCTCCGCTGATTTCGTTTGCTCCGTCGGGTCTTTACAACGTTGTTCAATCGTTTAATGGATTATACAGTATGCCGCTGCTCGTCATTATCATACTCGGATTCTATTTCAAGTATGGTACCGCCTTTGCCGCAAAAGTGACATTTATTACTCATGTTGTGCTGTACGGTATTTTCTGGCTGTTTATGGACTACCATTATCTGTACGCCTTCAGCGTGTTATTCTTTGTCGACATTCTCGTTTTATGGCTGGTAAGCCGGTGGAAGCCGCTCGACAAACCATTTGAGTTCCAGGAAAATATCAATAAGGTTGATATGACTCCGTGGAAGCACAGAAAATGGGTGAGTGCAGTCATCATTATTACTGTAGTAGTAACCTACCTGCTTTTCTCTCCTATCGGCCTTGCCGGTTAATGCAAAATAGATATTAAGAAAGCTGCGGCCCCGGGAGGTGCTGCAGCTTTTTTATGTTGAGACTGAAGATGCTTTTCATGGCTGCATCCCGAGCCATCTTTTGATTTTCTTACGGAGGAAAAAACCGGCAGTACTCAAAATGAGAAGAAGAGCAAGGGCAATCCAAAGCAGAAGACGGTTGCCGGAGACAATACTCTGGCCGAACGTGCCGTACATCATCATCCCGGGGATGATACCGATCATGGTTGCAGAAATGAAATGTGAATACTTGATTTTCGAAAAACCGGACAAATAGCTTAGCATACTGAACCCCATCAGTGGGACGAAACGGAGCACAAGCACCACAAAAAAACCACGATTTTCCATCAAATATTTCATTCTGGGGTTCCAGGGGATCTGACGTTTGCTGAATATTGTTTTTCCCATAAAGCGTCCGATAAAATATCCGCTCGTTGCTCCGCCAAGGGCTCCTGTCCATATATAAAGTACTCCAGGCCATATGCCGTATGTGATACTTGCAGTAATGGACAAAAGGGAGGAAGGAAAATAAATAAAAGGGCCCAGCGTATAGGCAAGCAGAAAAACGAAAGGGGAAATCCATCCAAACGAAGTGATGAAGTCCTGAATTTCTGTTGGACGAATGCTCATTCTGATATTGAAAAGGTAATACAGCCCGATTAAAGCGGTAATAAATAAAAAGCCTTTGATAATATTTATACTTGAGCGCACGTTTACCCTCCTTTGGCTGCAGAAGCGGGTAGTTTATACAGGTTAATTTTTTTGAAACAGGCGGAACTGTTTTGCGAATTTAGGCTATTTTAGCTTAACACGCGGGGGAGCATACCAACGAAAATTAATGAACAGCAATATATGAATTATTAAAATAACGCATACATGAAGCCCCGGAAGGGAAATCCAGTAAAATGGGCATATAAACATAAAACAGGAGAGGATGAATGAACATGGCAAATAGTGTAGCAGGAGTGAAAATTCCTGACAGTAAAATAGCAAAAGAAGCAGCTGATCTGTTGAGGGAATACGGGTCCGAACTGCTTTGGAATCACTCGAACCGCGCATATCTTTTCGGGGAAATTCAGGGAAGGGAAGCCGGACTGAAGTATGATTCGGAGCTGTTATATGTGAGTGCATTGTTCCATGATCTCGGGCTGACGACTCAGTACAGCAGTCCTGATAAACGGTTTGAGGTAGACGGGGCCAATGCAGCCCGCAGCTTCCTGCAGCAGCATAACATGGAGGATGAATCCATTCGTCTTGTGTGGGACGCTATCGCTCTGCATACGACAATTGGGGTTGCAGAGTATAAAGAGTCCGAGGTTTCCCTCCTTTATTCAGGAGTGGGCCTTGACGTTATGGGGGACGGATACCACCAGTTTCCTGAAAAATTACGGGAAGAAGTCGTGAGCGCGTACCCCCGGAATAATTTTAAAGAAAGAATTCTTCCTGCTTTTTATGAAGGATTTAAGCATAAGCTCGAGACGACATTTGGGAATATTAAAGCGGATGTTTGTGAGCGGTTTATGCCAGATTATAAGAGTCCTGATTTTTGCGAATGTGTTCTGCATTCACCGTGGAAAGAATAAAATCAGGATAAGCAAACATTGCTGCCGTTTCGACGGCAGCATTTTTTTATAGGGGTGGACAATTAAGGTTAAACGCTTTACCATAGTCTCTCATAGTTAAAAAAGAGAGGTGGCAAAGATGGGTATTCTTCGTACGAACCGGGCCATTATTATCGCTTTTATGATAGGGACTTTTTCTATTGGTATGACTGAATACGTGATTACTGGTCTTGTCACTCAATTATCGAACGATTTAAACGTACCTGTTTCTCTTACTGGTCTTCTGCTCAGTGTGTATGCTATCAGTGTGGCAGTTTTTGGACCCATCTTTCGTATTACGACGATGAAGTTTCCGGTCAAGCCGGTCCTGATTTCCTGCATGGCAGTCTTTGTGCTAAGTAACGTACTGGCAGCAGTGGCAACATCTTTTACTGTGCTTGTGGTAGCGCGCCTGATTTCAGCGGCGATTCACGCTCCGTTTTTCGGTCTTAGTCTTGCGATGGCTCACCATATTGTGGCTCCGTCGAAAAGAGGGCAGGCCATTGCTGCTGTGCAGGGCGGCTTAACCATATCGATTATGCTTGGGGTGCCGTTCGGATCGTATCTTGGCGGCGTGCTGGAATGGAGAATTGTATTCTGGATGATTGCTGTTCTTGGATTGATTACGCTAATCGGGCTTGTGCTGACCCTGCCAAATGAAAAGCCAACCGAAATACCAAAAGTGAAATATGAACTTGGTGTCTTTAAAGAAAAGACATTTCTTATGACGCTTGCCATCGTTATTCTCGGCTATTCCGGGGTTTTTACCACCTATGTGTTCAAGGAACCGATTCTGCGTGAAATCGGTGGTGTGGATGTCATAGGGGTGACATTCGCGTTATTTGCGTTCGGCACTGGGGCTGTCGCCGGGAATTTTCTTTCGAGCCGTATCCCGCTTAATCATTTAACGAGCAGGCTGCGTATTGCGTTTCTGCTTTTGACACTCATTTTGGTCTTCTTTATACCAATGATCAGCGTTATCGGCACGTTATTTATCGCAAGCTTTTTACTCGGAATGTTTGCGTTCGGTACAGTTCCGCTGCTAAATGCCAAGCTGCTGATTACCGGGCAGCATGCCCCTTCTCTTGCCGGAACAATAGCTGCAGCCGCCTTTAACCTGGCAAATGCGCTCGGAGCTACTCTGGGAACGATTGTACTGAACACGGGAGCGACGTTTTTTGTGCTGACCCTCTGCGGGGCGGCTCTTTCTGTCATCGGTATTCTGCTCACAGTACTGCTTCACCGGATGGAAAGCAGGAAGGCAGATGAATCTTCAAGTGCAGCGTAAACACTTGAATTAAAGCGCCAGGGCTGTCTCCGGGGAAACCCGGGACAGCTTTTTTTGTATTGATTCAGGCCAGTCCATTTATTTAAAAATAGAAATTAAAAAATGAAGAATATGCTGCCTTATATCCGAGTTTTTCAGAGCAGAACCTTTTGATGAAGTATAATGTCATTCTTTTTCCATAGTCATAGCGTTTATGATGTATTTAAAAAGATATTAAATTTTATTTACCTAATTAATGTATAAAATATTACTTTTATTAAAATGAGATTACAAATGTCCTAATGTCGTTGTTTAACCACGCTGGGTCAGATATACTCGGTCATGTTGAGTTGCTGATTCAGTCAGCGCACATAAAAATCTTTAAACTACTTAATGGAGGTGCAGTTTCACTCCGTCGTGGCCAGCCGTTGTTGCTCCAGTCTTATGGCAAAAAGGCAAGTAAACATATAAGAAAAATAAACAATACCTACTTAATCAAGTTTCGGTGATAGGTACTACGACGAGTGAACATTATAATGAAAAAATATCTTTTTGGAACAGCAATTACAGCAGGAGTTCTACTTGGTGCCCCGCAGGCAGCAGACGCATCAATCGATGATCACGGATCTTTATCTTACGGAGACACGAATTCCTCGGTAAACGATCTGCAGGAAACTTTAAAGGACGAAGGGTATTTCCACGGATATACAGGCTCGAGATTCGGTCCAAGAACGTTAAGCGCCGTAAAAGAATATCAATCTGACCACGGCATTTCGTCTCCGGCTGGTAATTATTACGGCGTAGCCGGTCCATCGACGCAGGGTTCTTTAATGGGCTCAGGCTCTTCGGGTGAACAGGTAGCGGGAGTATCTACAAGCAGCAGCTCTGGTATTACAAGTACGGCTAAGCAATACATCGGGTCACCTTATGTATGGGGCGGCGAGTCTCCAGGTGGATTTGATTGCAGTGGATTTATTAACTACGTATACGAGCAGCACGGTGAAAGCATACCGAGGACCGTTTCAGGCATGTATAGCGCCAGCTCAAGTGTTTCGAATCCTTCTCCAGGAGATGTTGTGTTCTTTAACACGAGAGGCGGAGCTTCTCACGCGGGTATTTACGTAGGGAACAATGAATTTGTTCATTCCGGTTCTTCTACAGGCGTAACTACTTCGAGTCTTGACAGCTCTTACTGGGGTCCACGTTACATGGGAGCCGGACAGCTTTAAAGTAAGAATAAAAACAGGCATGACGCTTATTCAAGGGTCATGCCTGTTTTTTTATATTAGAATACATTCATTATAATAAATCCTCCAACTCCTGCGAGCACCCCGTAAAGAATGGCCGGACCGAGCGTTTTGCGGATGACGCTGCCTTCTTTTCCCTCCATGCCGACTACTGCACATGCAGCGACCACGTTATGAATGCAAATCATGTTTCCGGCACCGGAGCCTACAAGCTGTGCACCCAGTACGACACTGGCATCTACTCCAGTAGCATTGGCGATACTGTATTGTACAGGAGAGAACGTGAGAGTGGAAACGGTGGCACTTCCAGTAATAAATGATCCAAGCTCCCCGAGAAACGGGGCGACAAGAATCCACATCGGACCGAAAGCAGCTGCCATCCCGGCTGCAATATACTCCGGCATACTGGTAATATCGCTGGTGTTGACGCCGGAGTTACTGAACACATGCACCATCACAAGCGTGGCAAATAAAGTAATTCCGGTGATTTTGATAGTGGAAAGAGCTTCCTTTGAAGAAGCCGTGAAATTTTTAAATGAACGCCGTTGAATCAGTACTGCAAGCAGTGCAGTAATAGTAAGAATGGTTCCGGGAGAATACAGCAGCTCCCAATTGGAGGTTATCCCTTCAACCCCTAAAATATTAGTCCAGGAAAGGTCAAGAACCGTAGTCGTAAACTCCCGCAGCCATGGGACAATTCTTGTTAAAAGCAGGAGGGCCACCACGATCAGGTACGGAGACCAGGCGGTAAGAAGACCCATGTCGGATCTTTTAGTATCAATCTTGAAATCGTCCTGCAGGGCATCCGTCCAGATATCTTTTGGAAGCAGAATTCCTTTTTTTGCGGTGAATGCTGCTGCAGCGAGTCCGGTGAGCGCTCCCAAAATAGCGACAAACTCCGGGCCGAACAAGAACGCGTATAATAATGCTGACGACGTGTACACAGCTCCGACCATCAGGGTCCATGGAAGCATCGGCCAAGCATCCTTCAATCCTCTGCCTTTTCCAAAAAACAGGGTTAGTACCACGATTAGAATAAACGGTATAAAGGTGCCGCCGAACAAATCAATTAATGTAACTGTAATACCAACTTCCTGGAAAAAGGCAGGACCCGCTGCATCAAGCGTGCTGAGACCGACAATGACGGGCGTACCGACGGCTCCAAAAGCAACGGCTGAACTGTCCGCTATAAGCGCAGTAGATACTGCAGCAAGCGGCTTAAAGCCCAGAGCAAGCATCAGCGGAGCCGTAATCATTGCCGGGGTGCCGAAGCCAGCAGCCCCTTCAAGCAGGGAACCAAACAGAAAAGCTACAATAATCAGCTGCACCCGCATATCCTTTGAAATACTTTGAAACCCCTGGTTAATACGGTCTACAGCTCCGTTTCTCCGAAGTGTATTCAGCAGTACGAGCGCTCCAAATAAAATAAGCAGAATGGTTAATGTTTTATGGGCACCCTGCAGAATAGAAGAAAGAATAACCTGGCTCCCCATACCCCAGACTGTAACGGCAAGCAGGAGCACAATAACAGAACTGAGAGTCATTCCTTTAATGGCAGGCATACGAAGCAGAACAAGAAAAATAAATGGAAAAATGACAGCGCTTAGCGCGACCAGCATCAGCATAGACGTGTCTCCTTTAGATGAGGAAATAAGTTAAAATGAAGTTGAGTTCTTCTTAAGATATGGTCATCAGATGTCTAACTTATATGTTAAACGCTTTCATCGACACATGCAATAGGAAGAGCCCGATTCAGGGGAGCTTAGCCTTTTTTGTCTTTTTTCAGGCATAAATCAGGCAATATACTATCATACCGGGAGTTAAAAATAATAAATGCGATTAACGTTGGCGCACTCTTAACAGTGAATAATTATTTAGCGCATTTGAGGATAAATTTACCATTTTCATTGCTTGTGGAGAGGATTATTAGTATATTCAAGAAAGGTAAAATTATTTATATTACCGACTGCAGGGGAGAGATGCTTTCTTGTCCTTTTTACCAATAATTATGCTTGAAGTAATGCTTCCAATCTTTATTTTACTGCTGCTCGGAGCAGTACTTCATCGAATATATGATTTTCATCTCAGTACGCTTTCCAAGCTGTTAACAGGACTTTTTCTCCCGGTCGTTATTTTTACAAATATTTCTGCCATGGAAGTGGAATCGTCTCTCTTACTTGACGTTGGCGCCTTTTTGATTATCCAGTTTTTTATTTTGACTCTGCTTGCCGGCATATGTGTCAAACTGTTCGGGATGGATGCGAAGCTTACGGCGACATTTAAAAACAGCGTAGTACTTATGAATTCAGGAAACTTCGGGCTTCCGGTGAGCCAGCTGGTGTTCGCTTCCAACCCGCTCGGGGTGTCGATCCAAATTATTGTACTGATGTTCCAAAACTTTTTAACATTTACATATGGAGTTTTCACTTCTGCAACCACACAGAAATCAGGAATAAAAGAAACGATGGCCCCTTTGTTTAAAACGCCTACGATTTACGCTTTAGCTCTTGGTCTTGTGTTCTACATATTTAATCTTTCACTGCCAAAAGCGGCAGAGCAGGTGTTAAATCAGATCGCTGCGGGATTTACGGCCCTGGCGCTTCTTGTCCTCGGAGCACAGATTGCTTACCCGAAGCTGAAATATTTATCCGCTTTCTTCTTTTTTACCATCAGTCTTCGATTAGTGGGAGCTCCAATTATCGCTTTAGGAATTATTTGGCTGCTTCAGCTTGAAGGAACGATTGCCCAGGCGTTATTTATTGCAAGTTCGTTTCCTATGTCGAGAAACAGTGCCCTGTTTGCGCTTGAATACGATAATTATCCGGAATATGCTGCCCAGAGCGTGCTTATTTCTACAATACTTGGAGGGCTGACGGTTTCCATAGTCATCTTTTTATCGCAAGTATGGTTTGGATGAAACAATAAAGCTGTCATAATAAATAAAAATTTTCATAAAAATAGAAAGCCCCCCGTTCAATGTGGAGTGACCTAAATAAATGAGACAGATAAAAGCACCTCTCACGTCGTATTCGTAGTAGGATTGGAGTGACCTAAATAAATGAGACAGATAAAAGCACCTCTCACGTCGTATTCGTAGTAGGATCGATAGATGGAGGT
>NZ_JBQOJA010000037.1:0-25204 GCF_054971385.1 Marinococcus tarijensis
CGGGTTCCAACGGTACGACCGCCTGCGGGCCAAAGTGTTATTGCATCATCAATATAAATGGTCGCTCGCCGGATAACAGAGGGGTCACCCCAACATTAGACATAGAACCTTTTTGTTTCCCCTGTTATTGCTGCAGCACCTATGATTATGCCGGCGCTGCTTCCTTTTGTTTCGCTTTTTTGCATTCAGCACAAAGCCCATAAATTTCGAATTTGTGCCCCGTTACTTCAAAGCCGCCGTCGACATTTTCATTCAGCCAGTCCATGGGACATGTCTCAATTTCTCTCGTTTTTCCACACTCGAGGCAGATAAGGTGATGATGATGGGCCGTTGTTGAACAGGAAAAACGAAAATGCATTTCTCCTTCAAGCTCTGTCATCTCGAGAATATCCATCTCCTCGAATATGGACAGGTTGCGGTAGACAGTGTCCACGCTCATTCCCGGGTAGTTTTTCTGCAGGGAATGCAGTACTTCCTTCGCTGTCAAATAGCGTTTTTCATCTGAAAAAAGCTGGAGTAGTTCTTCACGCTTGGCTGTATATTTAAATCCCTGATCCTTCATAATATTAAGCGCTTTGGTGACGTTCATATTTAAGCCTCCTGTTTCTTTTCCAGTTAATCCATGCTCTGAGAACTAACGTGGCAAAAAGTATAAAAGCAGCTGTCACTACAGCGCCGCCTCCAGAAGCAATGCCAAGAAATATAGATCCAGTCACACCGGCCGCCACGGAGGCTTCCCCGATAATAACAGCAATCAGAAGCATTCGTTTAAAGCCGGAGGCCCACTGCATCGCGGCCGCTGCCGGCAGCGTAATCAACGCCCCGGCAAGCAGCACGCCGACCACCTGCATCGATGCAGAAATAACAATCGCAAGCAGTACAGCAAGCAGTACATTGAACATTTTAACTGGTATCCCGGCAGCAGCTGCCATTTCTTCATCGAAGGAAAGAAACATCAATTCCCTGCCAAACGCCGCAAGCAGCCCGAGAGCGGCAATCGTCATTACTCCGATAAACCAAAGGTCTTCCATCTGTACGGAGACTACACTTCCAAACAGATAACCGTACCACTCTGTCACCCCGTCAGCGGATATAGACATAAATACAGCGCTCAGTCCTACCGCTGCTGCCATTAAAATCGGGGCGGCTAGCTCCTGGAAGCCTCCGTAGGTGTGACGTACCCGTTCAATGATCAACGAGCCGGCAAACGCAAATAAAAAGCCGCTGTATAACGGATTGATATCCCAAAAAGCCTGCAGATTACCGGCGAGCACTCCTGCCGTCACGCCGGCAAGGGTAACGTGAGCGAGGGAATCTGCTATCAGCGAGGACCGGCGCACGACTAAAAACGAGCCGATCAAAGGTGCCGTCAGTCCAATCAACACCGCTGCTATAATGCTTCGTTCCACAAAATTAATATCAAACATAGCCGTCACTCTCTATTCTTTATTTTACACAAGGATCGCTTTTCTGTGCTATTGATTTGCTTTATCCGTCCATTTCGCCTCTTCCCACGGACGCTGACGTATTCGTCCAGTGGCTTTTTCAGCCAGTACAACGAATGTCCATATAAGAAAGGAAATGACTGCGATTGTGCCGCCTGAGCTCAGATCATAATAATATGAAGCAAAAAAGCCGGCCAGAACGGCTGTTTCCCCAAAAAGCACCGCATATAAAAACATACTTTTGAAGGTGGAAGCGACGCGGAGCGCTGCCGCCGCCGGCAGGGTGATTAAAGCAGAAACGAGCAGCACTCCCAAAATAGATATGGAAGAAGCAACTATGACCGCTGCGATGCCGGCAAATAATAAATTCACTCTCTGCACCGGAATGCCGTTTACGGCAGCCTGTTCTTCATCGAAAGCCAGGAATAATAATTCTTTATAAAACAGCAGAAACAACAGCAGCGATATGGCGGAAATAACACCAATTACCACCGCATCTTCGGCATTCACCGTAAGAATGCTTCCAAATAAATAGTTAAACAAATCATTATTAAAACCATCCGCCAGAGAAATAAAAACGACTCCGAGCCCAATGGCTGAAGCCATCACTACCGGAATGGAAAGCTCCTGAAACGTTTGAAACCGCCGGCGCAGATACTCAATCACAAACGACACGATGAACGTAAATAAAATACCGGTATAAAGAGGATTCCATTCGCTGAGCCATACCCAGAAGGAAGCGAGCCATAGATGAAAGGCGATGCCGGTCAACGCTGTATGCGACATCGCATCGGCGATCATCGGTGTTTTTCTGACCACTACGAACACACCTGCAGCCGGGGCGACCGCGCCGATCATAAGGCCGATGATGAGCGCATATCTTAAAAAATCAAATTCCAGAAAAATCATCAGGCTCCTCCTGCATGGTGATCGTGCTCATGATGGATAATATGCACATCGTGTCCGTAAGCGCCGGCAAGATCACTTTCTTCAAATTCCCGTGTCGTTCCGTGAAAATGAAGCTGCTGGTTCAGGCAGGCTACTTTTGTCACATATTTGGTCATCGCTCCTACATCATGGGTGACAAGGATAAGAGTAATGCCCTTCTCCCTGTTCCAGTGACTCAGCCTTTCATAAAACGCCTGAGCGGATGCAGCATCCACACCGACGGTCGGTTCATCCAGAATCAGCACCTCCGGGTCGCTCACAAGGGCACGCGCAATAAACACCCGCTGCTGCTGTCCTCCGGAAAGCCTGCCCATATTTTTCTTTTTGTAGCCGAGCATATCCACCTGCTCGAGCGCTTCGTGAATGCGCTGCTTGTCTTTACGATTCAAAAACCGGAGCAGCCCCTTTTTACCGTACAGCCCCATAGCTACGACTTCATATACGGTTACCGGGAACCCGGCGTTAAAGCGGTTCGCTTTTTGGGAAACATAGCCGATCTTCGGCCACTGGTGAAACTGGCGTACCGGTGTCCCAAACCAGCACACTTCCCCCTTGTAATGCTTGTGCAGGCCTAAAAGCACCCGGACAAGCGTAGATTTCCCTGAGCCGTTCGGTCCGACCAGACCTACGAAATCTCCCTGGTTTATATTCATATTAATATCGTCAAGCACGAGCTCTGACTCGTAGCGAAACGAAAGATGGTTCACTTCAAGCAGCGTCTTTGTTGAATCTTCCACCGGGAAGCCTCCTTCTTTCCAAAAACAATTAGGAATCGTTACGATTTATTGATAGGAAAAGTATACAAAACCTTTTTGCTTCTGTAAATCTTCTTTGCTTAATCGTATATACAATTCATGGTTATTCTTTGTATGATAGTTAGTAGAAAAGCAGGCAAACGAAATCAAATTCAATTCTAAGGAATGATGCAGATGTTTCAAGCGAAGGAAAAAGTCGCCGTTATTGATATAGGCTCCAACTCGATCCGTCTCGTAATTAATGAAGTGGACGAAAAACGCGGATACCGCGAGCTTCATAATTTAAAAACCGTCGCCCGCCTGAGCAACCATATCAACGACCAGAATGCACTTACCGAAGAAGGAAGAGACATTTTGCTGCATACCCTGCAGCAGTTTGAAGAAGTCCTCCGCTTTCACGACGTTCAGACTATTCATGCCGTGGCCACCGCAGCCATTCGCGGTGCCTCCAACCGCGAAGAGGTTTTGCATTATATTGAAGAACGCATCGATTTTCCCATCCGTGTTCTCTCCGGGGAGGAGGAAGCCTCCTACGGGTATCTTGCAGTAGTGAATTCCACCAGCCTTTCTGAAGGCCTCACAATTGACATCGGGGGCGGCAGTACAGAAGTAACTATGTTTAAAAACAGGGAGCTTGTGCGCACCCACAGCTTTCCTTTCGGCGCCCTGACATTAAAGCAGAAATTTCTTCCAGACGATGACAAAATCACCTCCAGCAACTTAAAGCAGATGAACAAATGGATTGAAAAACAATTTCAAAAAGTGTCCTGGCTGAAAGAAGAAGGAGAAAACCTTCCGGTCGTCGGCATCGGCGGCAGCTCCCGGAACATGGTGCTCGTGCACCAGGCTTCCATCAACTATCCTCTGGCCGGCCTGCATCAGTATTCCATGACCGGTGATAATATTGCCGAAACGATGGAGCTTCTTGAAAAATCAAGCTTATCCGAGCGGGAAAATATCGAGGGGCTTTCCAAAGACCGGGCAGACGTCATTATTCCGGCGGTCCGGATCATTTCCCAGCTCTATAAACATATCGATGCCTCCTACTATTTGATCAGCAACAAGGGCCTCCGTGATGGCCTTTTGTTTGAAGAGCTGCTCCGGGATAAAATGTATCCTCATTTTCCGGATGTGATCGAGGAAAGCTTTTACCAGCTGAACCGGGAATTTGAGATTAATCCGGATTACGTGGATGAAGTCGGAAACATTGCTTCTTCGATGTACAACAGCCTCGAGCCATATATCCCGAAATCCTACCTGCATGAGGATAACCAACGCCTGCTGAACCGTGCGGCCCAGGTTCTTTATATTGGGGAATACATCAGCTCAGAAGCAAGCAGCCAGCATACCTTTTATATCTTAACCAACCGTTCCATCGACGGGATTACTCATGAGGAACGGATCGCCATGTCGCTTGTCTCTTCCTTTAAATCTAAATCGATGTTCAAACAGTTTGTGAAACCATTCCGGCCTTATATGCAGAAGAACAGCCTGAAGCGTCTCGAATTTCTTGGAAGTATTTTAAAGTTCTCGTACTCACTCAACCGCACGCGCCGCAATATCGTTTCGGGGCTTGGCGTTGAAAGGAATAACAAAGAGCTTCACTTCCATATATACTGCCGCGAAGGCATGAATTCCACCTTTGAAGAAGCTAAAGCAGATAAGTATAAAAAACATCTGGAAAAAATGATCAACCGCGGGATTGTTCTTCACTTCCACGAACAGTCACCGGTTTCTGCATTTTCCAGGTGAACAATGCTTTTTTCGTGAATCTTTACATGCGCTTAACATTTCGTTGATACAATTGGCCCAGGAGTGACCAGGGTGTAAAGAAAGGCGGATTCTACCATGACTGAAACGACACAGACATACATTGACCTTGAAAACCCAGCATATTACAACAACCGTGAGATCAGCTGGCTGGCTTTTAATGAGCGGGTGCTTGAAGAAGCACTTGATGAAAATAATCCGCTCCTTGAACGTCTGCGGTTTTTAGGAATTTTCAGCTCCAACCTGGACGAATTTTTCATGGTCCGGGTGGCAGGATTAAAAGACCAGGTGAAAGCAGGATTTAATAAGCCGGAAAATAAAGCCGGACTTACGCCGAAGCAGCAGCTGTCAGCCATCACTGAAAAAAATTCAGAGCTCGTGCGGCTGCAGGATCACTTTTTTACGGAAACGGCTGTTCCGCTGTTAGCTTCCGAAAATATCCGCTTTCTTTCAACGCTTGAATTAAACAGCGGCCAGTATGAATATGTCCAGGAGTATTTTATGTCCAGCATTATGCCGGTGCTGACTCCGATGGCTGTGGATGCCTATCGTCCGTTTCCCATGCTTTTAAACAAGTCCCTGAACCTGGCCGTCCGTCTGCAGAAAGAAGCCGGCGGTGAAAAAGAGAGCATCGCCATTGTACAGGTGCCCGGGGTGCTTCCCCGCTTCCTTGTGCTTCCGTCATCCGACGGCAGCCGGGAGTACATTCTGCTTGAACAGGTACTTGCGGAATTTATCCATATGCTTTTCAAAGGGTTTACTGTTTTAAGTGCTTCTCCGTTCCGGATCACCCGGAACGCGGATTTAACCATTCATGAGGAAGGCGCCCGCGACCTGCTCCGGGAAATTGAAAAGGAATTAAAAAAACGCAAATGGGGAGCCGCCGTTCGTCTGGAATGCCAGCACGGCATGATGGATGACTACATTCTGGAGTTCCTGCTTGAAGCCCTCGAGATTCACCCGGACGACGTATATACACTGAAGGGGCCGATCGATTTAACCTTTTTATTTCCGCTCTGCGATGAACTTGCGCCGGAATGGGAGCACCTTGTTTACGAAACGCTTATTCCCCAGCCGCCGGAGGATTTGATTGCCGAAGCTGATGTGTTTGATGCTTCCGACGACCGGGATATTTTGCTGCACCACCCTTACGAATCGTTCCAGCCTGTTATCGACTTTATTTCCTCAGCTGCCGACGATCCGGACGTTTTAGCTATAAAGCAGACTCTCTACCGGGTCAGTGGGGACTCTCCCATCATTGCCGCGCTGGCGAGAGCTGCTGAACAGGGGAAGCAGGTAACAGTCCTTGTTGAGCTGAAAGCACGCTTTGATGAAGAAAATAATATACAATGGGCGAAAACGCTTGAGAAATCCGGGGTTCACGTCATTTATGGCATCACTTCCCTGAAAACCCACAGTAAAATTGTACTGATCGTCAAGAAGACAGCAGACGGCATTAAGCGGTATGTGCACCTTGGTACCGGCAACTACAATGATTCCACCGCTAAAGTGTATACTGATATGGGCATGATTACGACCCGTCCTTCCTTCGGTGAAGATGCCACTAACTTCTTTAATCATTTAAGCGGCTTTTCCCAGCAGCCGTCCTGGAATGAAATCAGCACTTCTCCGGACGGTATACGCGATGAGCTTCTCCACCTGATCCAGCAGGAAATCGACTGCCATCAAAAGGACGCAGGCGGCCACATTATTGCCAAAATGAATTCGTTAACAGATAAAGATCTTATTATTAAACTGTATGAAGCCTCGCAGGCCGGCGTCCGTATCGAGCTTATTGTCCGCGGCATCTGCTGCCTGAAGCCAGGCATCCCCGGAGTAAGCGAAAACATTACTGTGCGCAGCATCGTGGGCCGTTTCCTTGAGCATACCCGTATCTTTTATTTTGCCAACAGCGGCCGTAACGACTATTATTTGTCCTCGGCTGACTGGATGACAAGAAACATGGAAAAACGAATCGAAATCATGTTTCCTGTCTATGAGCCTATTTTAAAAAAGCGGCTCAGTGCCATTTTGGAGCTGATCCTGCAGGATAATGTGAAGGCAAGGGAGCAGGACAGCAGCGGTTATTATCATTACGTTGAGCCTGAGCCCGGAGAGCCCGCCGTTAACAGCCAGCTGGTATTGTTTGAGTGGGCATCGAGATTTCTTGACATGAACAACGAATAAAAAAGCACGCCCTGTACATGCATTCATGCGGGGCGTGCTTTTTACTGTCCTTATAAGAGGATACCTTTTCCTGAAGCTCCAAAATAAAAAAGCATGAATGCGGGATACATTCATGCAAAAGACATTTATACTTCCGCGGGCATTAATTCATCCCGCCAGCCCGCCTTCCATTCTTTTTGCCTGAGCATCGCAATTTCATGCTTGTACGGTGGTTTTTTGTTTTTCTTGTCTGTGCCTACATAAGGTGTTTCCAGTATTTTAGGCACAGAAGCAAACGCCTCGTGGTGCACAATTTCTGCCAGCGTGTTGTAGCCGATATAGCCATAACCAATGTTTTCGTGGCGGTCTTTGCCTGCCCCGCGTTCGTTTTTGCTGTCGTTAATATGAAGCACCTTCAGCCGGTCGAGGCCGACATAATGATCGAACGACTCTAGCACGCCGTCCAGATCCCCCACGATATCGTAGCCTGCATCATGCGTGTGGCACGTATCAAAGCAGACACTCAGTTTATCGTTGTGAGTTACTCCACTGATAATTTCCGAAAGCTCTTCAAAGCTTATTCCGCACTCCGAGCCTTTGCCCGCCATTGTTTCAAGTGCGATCTGAACCTTCTGGTCCGGGTAAATGACTTCGTTTAAGCCTTCAATAATTTTTTTAATGCCCGCTTCTGTTCCCGCGCCGACATGCGCGCCCGGATGAAGGACAATCTGCTTTGCCCCGAGCGACTCGGATCTGCTGATTTCATTTCGCAGAAAATCGACGCCCAGCTGAAATGTTTCCGGTTTGGTCGTATTGCCGATATTGATAATATACGGCGCATGGACCACTACCTCTTCGATGCCGTTTTCTTTCATGTGGGCGTGCCCGTTTTCAATGTTTAATTCTTCAATAGGCTTACGCCGGGTGTTCTGCGGCGCTCCTGTATAGATCATCATCGCCGTCGCTCCGTACGAAGCCGCTTCTTCGCTTGAGCCAAGAAGCATTTTCTTTCCGTTCATGGATACATGTGAGCCTAAAAGCACAGTCATCACCTCAGTTATTATTTTCGTTTGTGCCGCCGGGACGCCGTCTGGTCTGCCATCGCTTTTTTCTTATAGCCCGGCTTCACTTTTTTCGGCTTTTTCACCGGCATGGAGTCAGGAGCAGGTGCCGGCTTTCGCTTCGTTTGCTTAGAGGCAAACAGTGGTTTGGACAGCTCCGTCCATGCTCCTTTACGAAAGTCCATGAACGTGAAGCGTATGCCCTGCTTTTGAAGAGAAAGCACGGCTTTGCGGTCTTCTTCTCCCATCAGAGTGTACGATTCCCCTGTCAGTCCGGCTCTCCCTGCACGGCCCGTCCGGTGAATAAAGTATTCCAGTTCCTTGGGCAGGCTGTAGTTAATAATGTGAGAAATGCCCGGAATATCCATGCCGCGGGCAGCCAGGTCGGTGGCTACCAGATACTGGACCTCAAGGTTTTGAATACGTTTCATAACCTGTTTGCGCTGCCGCGAAGGCAGACCGCCGTGCAGCACTTCTACCGGGTATTGTTTTTTAAACATCTCTCCGGCCAGTTCATCCGCTTCATCCTTTGTGCTTGCAAATATGATGGCGAGAAACGGCTGCAGCCGGTCCACCAGCTCCATTGTCACATCAAGACGGCTGCGGTGTCTGAGCGCGATGCCGTAATGCGTCATTTCTTTTGGCGTTGCATGCTCCGGCTTTACGTGCACATGCTTGGGATTGTTCATATATTTGCGCAGAAACGGCTGCAGGCTTTCCGGTACCGTTGCAGAAAATACCATCATCTGCAGGTTATCTGCCATTTTCCCGGCCACCGGATCAATTTCTTCCAAAAAGCCCATATCAAGCATCTGGTCTGCTTCGTCAATGACGAGCATGCTGACGGTGTGTACATTGATAACATTTTCTCCGACCATGTCCTTCAGCCGGCCCGGTGTGGCTACAATAATGTGCGGCGGGTTACGGAGCTGCTCCATTACTCTGGAGCGGTCTGTCCCCCCGGATACCTGCTTGGCACGTACCGAAGATGTTTCGTCTTCATCCGTAATTTCCTTCAGGACACCGAAAATCTGGCCGGCGAGCTCACGTGTAGGCGCAGTAATGACTGCCTGCACCTCCGCCTTGGAGGTGTCAATTCTGCTCAGAATTGGCAGCAGGTACGCAAGCGTCTTCCCAGACCCGGTCTGTGACTGGCCGATAACATCCCTGCCGTTAATCGCAGAAGGAATCAGCCTCTCCTGAATATCCGTTGGTTTTTGAATTCGTTTTTTATCCAGCAGCCTGAGGGCATATGCCGGAATATTGTATTGTTTAAAGCGATTTTCCACGCTGTTCACCTAACTCTCTTTTCATTTACGCATTTTTTGCATCTCCATATTTTATCATAGTTAAAATAGAAACCATAGCTTCTCCACTGCTTCTGTCCACAAAATATTAAAGGAATGCATCCAGCCAGCCGTCCTTTCTTTTCAACCGGCCACTTAGGTAGTATAATGAATCCAGAATCGTTTTACATGACTGCATACGTAAAGTCAGCGCGTACACGCAAGACCTCACGGTTCAAATTATGAAACAGGAGGCCTTTATGGAAGTAACTAAAATTTCACCACGGGGATACTGCTACGGCGTTGTCGATGCAATGGTAATGGCGAAAAAAGCCGCCGGCAACCAGGAGCTTCCGCGCCCAATCTATATTTTAGGCATGATCGTACACAATAAACACGTGACTGACGCATTTGAAGAAGAAGGAGTCATTTCCCTCGACGGGCCCAACCGGCTTGAAATACTGCGGCAGGTGGATAAGGGAACAGTCGTCTTTACAGCTCACGGCGTTTCTCCGGAAGTACGCGAGCTTGCCGAAGAAAAAGGACTGACGACCATTGATGCCACCTGCCCGGACGTTACCGTCACCCATGACTTAATACGGGAAAAGCGGGACCAGGGCTATGAGTTTATCTATGTTGGCAAAAAAGGGCACCCGGAGCCGGAAGGTGCTGTCGGTGTCGCTCCGGATATCGTGCATTTAGTGGAGACACTCGATGATCTTGAAAGCTTAAACATCCAGTCCGAACGGATCATTATGACCAACCAGACGACGATGAGCCAATGGGACGTTTCCGACATTATGGACCGGGCGAGAGAAATTTATCCACACGCAGAAGTGCACAACGAAATCTGTAATGCCACCCAGGTCCGCCAGGAAGCAGTGGCCGAGCAGGCAAAGGATGTAGATCTCGTTCTCGTTGTCGGCGATCCGAAAAGCAACAACTCCAACCGGCTCGCCCAGGTGTCCGAGCAGGTCGCAGGCACCACTGCGTACCGGATCAGTAACTTAACCGAGCTCGATTTAAGCTGGCTTGAAAATGTCAACTCTGTAGGGGTTACAGCAGGTGCCTCCACACCAACGCTAATTACGAAGGAAGTTATCCTGTTTATCGATCAGTACGATCCAAACGATTCATCCACGTGGGACACCGAGTCTCATATCGATAAATCAAAAATTCTTCCAAAAATCAAAGCAAAATCATAAAAAAGTCCCTCCGCGCTCAAGCGGAGGGATTTTTTCCATTAGGCCAGCCGGAATGGTTCAGTGGACAGAGAAGAAGCCAGCCATTCCACCTGCAGCCGGTCCTGACTGCGCTGCTGCATTTCCTTCTGCACGCCTTTTTTCATGATTTTTTCCACGTGGTGGCCGGGGTCTAACATCGTCAGGCCATCCATCGCTGCGTCCTGGGCTGTATGGAAATAAATATCGCCGGTAATGTACACATCCGCCTGCTTCGAAAGCGCCTGCTTCCAGTATTTGTTGCCATCGCCTCCGAGCAGGGCCACACGTTTGACACGGTCGGCTTTTCCGTCCACCACGCGCACAAATGGCACATCATAGCTTTTTTTCACCCGCTCCACAAACGCTTCAAGCGTCATTTCCTCCGGAAGGTCCCCCACTCTGCCGAGTCCGTAAGGCTCTCCTGGAAGGGCCAGTGAATACACATCGTACGCCGGTTCTTCATACGGATGAGCAGCGGTTAACGCAGCCTCCACGGACTGCCGGAGAGAGGCCGGCACAATTGTTTCCATCCGCTTTTCGTCCGCGAACTCCATTTTTCCCTGTTCGCCTAAAAAAGGGTCCGTGCCGTCCCCGGGGATAAATGTTCCAGTCCCCGAAGCGGAAAATGTGCAGTGACTGTACCCGCCGATATAGCCGGCGCCCGCGTCTCCCAACGCCTGTCTTACTTCTTCCGTGTGGGACTCCGGTACAAAGGCCACCAGCTTATACAGCTGGTCTTCGCCTGTCACAGCCAGCACCTCCGTGTTCGTTAAACCAAGCGCCTCTGCCATCATGTCATTCACGCCCCCGGGAGCAATGTCTAGGTTCGTGTGCGCGGCATAGACGGTTAAATCATGCTTAATGCACTTTTCAATTACCGGTCCCTGTCCCTTTGCCACATCGAGCGACGTTATCGGACGAAAAAGCAGCGGATGGTGGGCAATGATTAACTCTGCCCCTGTTTTAACAGCTTCATCCACCACCTCTTCGGATACATCAAGCGTGGTAAGCACCTTTGTTACCGGCTGGTTCCAGTCCCCGATCATCAGGCCCACCCGGTCGCCTTCCACAGCAAGCGACGGCGGCGCCCATTCTTCAAATACCCGGATAATGTCACGTACAGTATTCATGTAATAACCTCCTCAGCCCATGTAATATATTGGTTTAATTTTTGCTTCTTTGCCGTTGTCTGTTCTGTCGGAACGGCGTTTGCCAGCTGTTGTAAAATCTGCTGCCAGTTATCTTTTTCCCTCATCCATTTATCCTTAAAAGCATTGTTCCGCTCCTCAAGCAGATACGGGCCGAACAACAGCTGTTTTTCAAATGGCTCCCGGTTTTCCAGGTACGGCGCTTCTGCTTCCCCCGGCACTGCCGTCAGTACTTCATACACATGGCGGTCCTCCTTCAGAATACGCTCATTGGTAAGCCTCCAGCCATTGTCGAGCAGCCACTGGCGGATCCGTCCCGCCGAGACGTTGGGCTGAAGAATCAGCTTCTGCACAGAGCGAAGGTGCGTCTTTCCCTGCTCTAAAATTTCTGTGATCAGCGTGCCGCCCATCCCGGCGATAACTACTGTATCAATATGATCGATTTCTCTTAGGACAGTGAGTCCACTCCCGAGGCGGGTGTCAATTTTACCTGTTAACCCGCAGGAGGCAATGTAGTCCGATGCAGCCTGGAGCGGACCTGCATTCACATCTGCTGCTACTGCATGCTCCGCCTCCCGGCGTACAACTGCTTCGACCGGAACCAGTCCGTGGTCCGTGCCAATATCTGCGACCACCGCTCCCTGGTCAATTTGTTCCATGATAACTGCCAGTCTGTCCGGCAATACAGCTTTTTTCATATTTTCCTCTCTCTTCTATGTAAAATAAAAAAAGGGGACACCTGCTTATTAGAAGCATGCGTCCCCTCGTATCTATGATGAATTCATTAGTCCATGAAATCTTTTAATCGTTTGCTGCGGCTCGGGTGACGAAGCTTTCTTAGCGCTTTGGCTTCAATCTGACGGATACGCTCTCTTGTCACGCCAAACACTTTACCCACCTCTTCGAGGGTACGGGTGCGTCCGTCATCAAGGCCAAACCGGAGACGGAGAACGTTCTCTTCGCGGTCCGTAAGCGTATCAAGCACATCTTCGAGCTGCTCTTTCAGCAGTTCATAAGCTGCTGCATCCGACGGTGCCATCGCTTCCTGGTCTTCAATAAAGTCACCAAGATGAGAGTCGTCTTCTTCACCGATAGGAGTTTCCAGCGATACTGGCTCCTGGGCGATTTTAAGAATCTCCCTTACTTTATCCGGAGTCAGATCCATTTCTTTGGCAACTTCTTCAGGCAGCGGCTCACGGCCAAGGTCCTGCAGCAGCTGACGCTGCACGCGGATCAGCTTGTTGATCGTCTCCACCATGTGCACCGGAATACGGATCGTTCTCGCCTGGTCGGCAATAGCACGGGTGATTGCCTGACGGATCCACCACGTAGCGTACGTACTGAATTTGAACCCTTTGCTGTGGTCAAACTTTTCCACCGCTTTGATCAGACCCATGTTTCCCTCCTGAATTAAGTCGAGGAAAAGCATGCCGCGCCCAACGTAACGTTTTGCGATCGAAACAACCAGACGAAGATTGGCCTCTGCGAGACGGCGTTTTGCTTCTTCGTCGCCTTCTTCAATTTTAGTGGCAAGATTAATTTCTTCCTCCGCAGAAAGAAGCGGCACACGGCCGATTTCTTTTAAATACATCCGGACTGGATCGTTAATTTTAATGCCTGGAGGGACGCTTAAATCATTCAAGTCGAGGGTGTCTTCTTTTTCCACCTGTTCCATGCTTGGAACTTCTTCTCCCTCGTTGATAATATCAACGCCTTGTTCACCAAGGTATTCAAAAAACTCATCCATTTGCTCAGAATCCTGGTCGTAACTGGAGAGTTTTTCTGTTATTTCTGCATACGTTAACGTTCCACGTTTTTTGCCCGTTTCGAGCAATTGTTCTTTTACCTGATCGACCGACATTTCACCTTCCGCCAGCGGACGGCTTGGTTTTTCCGCCATTCGATCTCCCTCCTTCCAAGCTTCACACCTTGAATCCTACCCTGTCTCTTTACATGCCCGCAATTGTCTGTGCCGACGATTTCTTTTCCTGGTATTTTCTTAGCTGGTTGAAAGGACGGCAGGCACATAGAAAGAGCGTGCACATCAAACTGGCACGCTTCCCTTCTATCGTGATCATATCTTATCAACCACAAAGGAAAAGCGCAAGCAAATTGCTTCAGGCTAGTTTTTCTTCAACTGCATCACCAATTCCATAATTCTTGTCAGCAACTGTCGCTGATTTGTTTCTGAATCACCATTTCTTTCAGCGTCTTTAAGCTGTTTCTGCCTTTGCAGTAATTCTTCCCGTTTTGGTCGAATTTTAATCTGTTCAACATAGTCAGACATTTCATTATCTGATATTTCTGCCGGGATGTCAAGGTGCATCAGCTCAGACACCAGGTTTACAAGCTCCTGCTCTTCAACGTATTCCATAAACCGGCTTACATCAGGATCATGGCCGTCGTCATAATAAGCATATAAATATGCTGCGAGAGCTGTATGGGCATCAATGTTGAATTCTCCCCCAATACGCTCTTTAACCTCATCGGCAACCTCCCGGTTCTGAAGCATAAAGGCGAGGAGGGTCCGTTCAGCATTCTCATAGGCCGGACGCATCGACACTTGTTTTTTCGGAAGCGCTCCGCTCCGCCACCGTTTTCCTGCTTCCACAGACGAAGGAGCCTTTGCTGCCTTTTCCTGCTGTTCCTTTTTCTGTACCTTGCGTTCTTCTTCACGAAGAGCGTCCATCGACAGGTCAAATTCTTCTGCCAGCTGCTTCATGTAAAATTCACGTTCTACAGCACTGCTGATCATAGATGTTTCCCGGAGTACTTCTTCGATATAGGCAAGACGGTCTCCTTCATTTTGAAGGTTTTTATTTTTACGCAGCTCCTGAACTTTAAAGGACATAAAAGGAACTGCACGTTCTGACAGCTGGGTCCTGAATGCTTCTGCCCCGTACTCCTGAATATAGTCGTCCGGGTCCATACCCGCCGGAAACATCGCCACCCGCACATCGATGTCCTGCTTTTCAAGAATATCCCCGGTTTTCCAAGCCGCCGCCCGCCCGGCGTTATCCCCGTCATAAGCAATTACCGCTTTGTCTGTCGCTTTTCGAATCTGCTCGGCCTGCCGTTTAGAAAAAGCCGTACCAAGACCTGCGATCCCGTTTTTCACCTCTGCTTTCCACGCAGCAATAACATCCATATAGCCTTCGAACAGGACAGCTTCATCCTGTTTGCGGATTGCCTGGCGGGCTTTGGAAAACGAGTAGAGCGTTTCATGCTTTAAAAAGATGGGCGTTTCCGGGCTGTTTAAATATTTTGGCGCCCCTTCCCCGAGCGCGCGGCCGCCAAAGGCAATAACCTGACCACGCTGGTTATGAATAGGAAACATCACCCGCCCGCGAAAACGGTCATTCCACTGCCAGCTGGATTCCTGGCGGAGAATCAGTCCGGCCTCTTCCATTTCTTCCAGGTTGTACTCCCTTTTTTCAAGCAGCTGGACAAGCATGTTGTTTCTCTCCGGTGCATAGCCGAGCTGGAATTCTTCAATAATCTCTTCGCTGATGCCCCGGGCGGTTAAATAATCATACGCTTCTTTCCCCTGTTCTGTATTCATCAGCAGATGATGATAAAACTTGGCCGCCATCTGATGCGCTTCTTTTTTGGATTGGTGCTGTTCCCGTTCACCAGGGTATTGATCTTCGAGCTCGGGCAGGTCCGTGCCCGTTTTGGCTGCAAGGGATTGAATGGCTTCCACAAATGTCAGGCCGTCGTGCTCCATCAAAAAAGTTATGGCGTTGCCGCCGGCACCGCAGCCAAAACAATGATACAGCTGCCGTTCCGGAGAAACAGAAAATGACGGGGTATTTTCCCCATGAAAAGGACACAGGCCGAGATAATGCCTCCCCTGTTTTTTTAGCTGTACGTAATCGTTGATGACTTCGACAATATCTGTTTTTTCCCGAATCTCAGCAACTTTTTCTTCTGGAATAAACGCTGCCACTTTGTTTCCTCCCTGATGAGCCTATTACCATTTGGACTCACTGCCGCCTGCTTCAAAAATCTCCAGGCCTTCAAAAAAAAGCTGGCGCTCTTCAAGTGATATTGCTTTAGGCCCTTTAACTCTGTGCTTTCCCTGTTTAGCCAGCACACCGGCATACCGGCCGGCTAGCAGCCATTCTTCATCGCCTTTTTTCCAGCGTTTCCCCCGGAAAGAGAGAACCGCCGCTCCTTTTTCAAGAGCAATCGCTGCCAGGCCGTGATCATCGGCAATGACCAGGTCCCCGGCAGAAACGTGGTTCCAAATATACATATCCGCCGCTTCGGGTTCATTTTCCACCATCACGGTTTCTGCTTCATACACTTTATTTGATACGTGGGCACTGCTTGCTACAAAAACGATCCGCATGCTTTTGCCTGCCCCCCACGTGTCGATCGTTTCTTTATGCGGGCATGCATCAGCATCCACATACACTGTGGATTCATTTTTCGTCATGCTGATCCTCCCCTAGCGCTGCTGAAACATATTGGAGATAATATTGGCTGTTTCTTCCACAGCTTTGTTGGATACATCAATGACTGTACAGCCAATTTTATTCATCAGCTCTTCTGAATAGTCGAGCTCTTCCTGGATACGTCCCATGCTCGCATAGTTTGCTTCCGGTCTCAGCCCGAGCGCTTTCAGTCGTTCTGAACGGATCCGGTTTAATTTATCGGCACTGATCCGCAGCCCGATGCATTTCTCACTCGAAATATTAAACAATTCCTCCGGTGGATCCACTTCCGGAACCAGCGGCACATTTGCCACCTTCAGGCGCTTATGAGCCAGATACTGGGAAAGAGGTGTTTTCGAGGTTCGCGATACGCCGATCAGCACAATGTCCGCCCGGACAATTCCCCGGGGGTCACGGCCGTCATCGTATTTGACCGCAAATTCAATCGCTTCCACCTTTCGGAAATAATCTTCATCCAGACGATATACGAGACCGGGTTCATATCTTGGCTGCCGGTTCGTGAGCGTCACCATCTTATCGAGTACCGGTCCCATAATATCAACAGTATCTACGCCGGCCTCCTCCGCGTGCTCCCGGAGGTACTGATTGATCTCGGGGATCACCAGCGTGAACGCAATCATCGCTTTCGCTTCCTTGGCAAGCTGAATGACCTCCTCCACCGTCCCCTCATCTTCAACGTACGGAATACGGCGCACTTCCATCCCGTCTTCCCCAAACTGGCTCGCAGCGGCTTTCACTACCAGTTCAGCTGTTTCTCCTACCGAATCGGACACTACGTATACTACTGGACGCTCTTGTTTTGTGGTCATGTCTGCCTCCTCGGGTTAAAATAATTGGTTATTGGCCAGATCCACCAATACTTTAGTTATATTCGTCTTTGTGACCCTGCCGACCACTTCATACTTTTCACCACCGGCATCTTTTACTACCGGCAGTGCATCAATCTGGCGTTCAATCAGCTTGGTTGCTGCATAAACGACCAGATCTTCTTTTTTGCAGATCGTGATATTGGGCATCCTTGTCATAATAATACTTACAGGGATTGCTTCTGTATCCTGGCGGCCAAGACTTGCCCGCAGCAGATCTTTTCTTGAAAGGACACCGGCCAGATAACCTTGTTTATCCACCACAAAAAGAGTACCGACATCTTCAAGAAACATGGTGCAGATGGCATCGTACACACTATCTGATTCCGAGACGACCACCGCGATTGACTGGTAATGCTTGACGGTTAATTTCTGCAGCTGGTTGTTCAGTTCTTCGGTGTCCGTTTTCCCAGTGTAATAATATCCTACTCTCGGTCTTGCTTCTAAAAATCCTGACATTGTAAGAATAGCCAGATCCGGGCGCAAAGTGGCTCTCGTCAGTGAAAGCCTGTCTGCAATGTGCTCCCCGGTGATCGGCCCATTGTCTTTAACAATCTGCAGGATGGTTTCCTGACGCTCTGTTAATTCGATAGTGACTCCCCACCTTCATCGGCGCTTCGCACGGATGTATTGTTTTACGATGAAAAAACAATGCTCCGAAAGCGGGCGAACCGTTCAATTTCCCTGGATAACAGTGCCATCTGCTGCAGTCTGTTCTGCTTTACCTGTTCGTCTTCAGCCATAACCATAACATGATCAAAGTAGGCATTGATGGCCGGCGTAACTGCCTGAAGCGCTTGATACGCACCGGCGACATCCGCCTGCCCGAGCGTTTCATCGAGCTGCTGATCCAAGCTTTTGCTTTTTTCGTAAAGCTCTCGCTCCTCTTCCGCCTCGAACAGCTCTGTCTGAATATCCGAACCACTGTCTGTGTTTTTTGCGATATTGGTCACCCGGCTGAGTGCTTCCACCGTTTCTTTGAAGTCTGTTTCTTCAGCACGCGCTTGAATAAATCCGGCTTTTTCTGTCACTACGTCAATTCTTTCGTCAAGATGAAGCAGCACAGCATCCGCAATGTCGTGACGGACACCTTCATCAAGCAGCTTTTGGCGGACGCGCTGGGTAAAGAATTCTTCGAGATCCTTCAGGACATCCGCTTCTTCCCGCTGAAGAAGAGAACGCTCTTTGATTTCATCCATCACCAGAACGATCAGCTGCTGAACCGTCAGCGGAAACCGGTGTCCGGTAATTGTCTGGACAATACCTGCAGCCTGTCTTCTCAGCCCGTGAGGGTCCTGGGACCCGGTCGGCACCATCCCTACACCAAAGCTCGAAACAATAGTGTCCATTTTATCCACCACGCTGATGACCGCACCTTCGACATTTTCCGGGGGAGCATCGCCTGCGGACTTTGGTTTATAATGTTCTGCAATAGCTTCGGCAACCGCGGTGTTTTCTCCTGCCATCCGGGCATATTCTCTTCCCATAATTCCCTGGAGTTCAGTGAATTCGTCCACCATTAACGTTACGAGGTCAAATTTGGAAATATGAGCGGCACGCTTAACATTTTGCACCTTCGTGCTGTCCAGCTGCAGGTATTCTGCCAGCCGGGTGCTGACAGCCTCCACTCTCATTACCTTTTCACCGACTGTACCCAAGTTTTCCTGATAAATTACGTGGTTTAATTTTTCCACCGCTTCCTCCGGCGACACTTTCTGATCTTCGTCATAGAAAAACTGGGCATCCGCCAGACGCGCCCGGAGTACCTTCTCATTTCCTTTTCGGACCTGGTCAAGGTGCCGGGCGTTACCGTTTCGTACTGTAATGAAATACGAAAGGAGACTGCCTTCATCATTTTCCACCGGAAAATACCGCTGGTGTTCTTTCATCGATGTAACGAGCACCTCCCGCGGAATGTCCAAATACGCTTCATCGAATGAGCCATGCAGCGCGGTCGGGTATTCCACGAGCTGATTCACTTCGGCAAGCAGCTCATCATCGATTGGAATGTGCCAGCTGTTTTCCGCTTCAATCTCTTCGATCTGGCTGCGAATTAATTCTGACCTTTCAGACGCATCCGCAATCACGTACTCCTCTTTCAGCTGCTGCTCGTACGTTTCCGGCCTATGAATAGTAATGGCATTCCCCAAAAACCGGTGTCCGTAAGAAATATTGCCGGCTGTGCGGTCTGTAATCGTAAATGGGATCACTGTCTCTCCGTACAACGCCACGAGCCATTGAACCGGGCGCACAAAGCGGAGTTCATGACTTCCCCAGCGCATATTTTTCGGAAAAGCGAGAGACGTAATAATTGTCTCCATCTCCTGCAGCAGTTCTGAGGTCGGCCGGCCCTTGTGTTCTTTTTCCACGAAAACGTACTCAGTGCCCTTCATTTCTTTAAAGTACAGATCCTCCGTATCGACCTGCTGGCCTCTGGCAAAACCTAAAGCAGCCTTGCTCCATTCCCCGTCTTCTGTGAGAGCGATCTTTTTGGCCGGTCCACGGGCCTCTTCGACCATGTCCTCCTGATAATCGGCCAGGTCTTCAATCCGGAGCGCCAGCCGTCTGGGAGTAGAAAACATGTGCACGGTGCTATAGCTTAGCCGCTGCTCCTGAAGCCAGGTTTCCGTTTTTTCCTTCAGCTGCTTGACCGCACCCTCCACAAAGCGGGCAGGCATTTCTTCCACGCCGATTTCGAGTAAAAAATGATTAGTTGTCATCGTTCATCGCCTCCTGCTTCCGTAGCGGAAATCCTAGTTTTTCCCGTTCTTCATAATACGCTTTCCCGCACTTTCTTGCCAGATTGCGCACACGTGCAATGTATCCGGTTCTCTCCGTCACTGAGATCGCCCCGCGGGCATCGAGCAGATTAAACAAATGCGAGCATTTCAGCACGTGATCGTAGGCAGGGAGCACCAGTTTTTCCTCAATAGCCCGCTCTGCTTCCTTTTCACTTGCGGCAAACTGATTCAACAGAAGCTCTTTATCTGCAATTTCAAACGAATACTTTGAATGCTCGTATTCCGCCTGCAAAAACATATCTCCGTACGAAACGCCCTGCACCCATTCCAGGTCAAATACGTTTTCCTTGTCCTGAATATACGACGCCAGCCGTTCAATGCCGTATGTAATTTCAGCTGTCACCGGGTGGGCATCCATGCCGCCAACATGCTGGAAATACGTAAACTGGGTAATTTCCATGCCGTCGATCCAGACTTCCCATCCAAGGCCCCAGGCACTCAGCGTCGGAGCCTCCCAGTTGTCCTCCACAAAGCGGATATCATGGGCAAGCGGGTCAATACCGATGGCTTCCAGGCTTTTTAAATACAGTTCCTGGATGTTATCCGGCGAAGGCTTCATGACTACCTGAAACTGATGATGCTGGTACAAACGGTTCGGGTTCTCCCCGTAGCGTCCGTCACCCGGCCGCCTCGACGGCTCTACGTATGCTGCGTTCCACGGCTCGGGTCCGATACTGCGCAGAAATGTCATCGGGTTCATCGTCCCCGCTCCTTTTTCCACATCGTAGGCCTGCATAATAATACAATTTTGGTCCGCCCAGTAGTTCTGCAATGTTAAAATCATTTCCTGAATATTCATTGCCATGTTAAACATCCCTTCTGCTTTTCATTTGTTTCATTAAAAAAGTCCCTATACCTGTCACTCAGGTATAGGGACGGTTATTACCGCGGTTCCACCCTACTTGCTTTTTCGGCACTATAGCCGAAAAGCCGCTTTATCCATTCTGCGCTCCAGAACGCCTTCACAACCGGTCAGCGTGCAGCTTTCACTATCCTGCACTCGCTAAGACTGAAGAAGATTGCTACTACTTTCCTTCCCTGCGCATCGTTATGATTGTATTGAAATAGTACTTAACATTTGCGAGTGTGTCAAGCAATCATTCGACGTTCCACTTTTCCATCTGCTCCAGAAAACGCCTTGCCTTTAAATGAATACCTGCATACGCATCATAATAGCTGTTCAGCACATCCTTCAGCTCTTTTTTCGTTTCGGCCGATACAGAAACAGACCCGATCCGGTGCACATCAATGTAGAAAAACGTCCGCAAAAGCCTCACCGTTTTCGGCTGGACACGGAAACGGTATGGATCGATCTCCCAGCAATGATGACAGAGAAAGCCCGCTTCGCGGATGGAAAAATGAAATGTTCCCTCCTGCCGCCCGCAGTTCACGCAGCGGTCGATTACGGGTTGGATACCTGCCACTGCAGTCATTTTCACTTCAAAGAGACGGATAAGCACTTCAGCATCTTCACCTTCATCGATACGCCGCAGAAGCTGCCAGAACAGCTCAAATAGGTAAGGATTTCGCTCCTGGTCCACGGTAACTTTATCAAGAAGTTCGGACAAATAGGAAGCGTAGGAGGTAAGAACGATGTCTTCACGCACGCTGCGAAATGAATCCGTTACGTCTCCCTGACTGAGCGTTCTCATTCCTTTGCCCGGATAGTAAACAAACGTTCCGTAGACAAACGGCTGGGAGATCGAGCGCAGTCGGCTGCTTGGCTTCTTTGCCCCTTTGGCCATCATCGCCATTTTCCCGTGCTCTCTTGTATAAACTGTTAACACTACATTGGATTCCCCGTAGGAAGCAGTCCGCAAAACAATTCCTTCTGTTTTCTGAATCATGCTGTTCCTCCGCTCCCAGGCGATTTCTTAATATTCGTCTTCGCGATATCCATTCTCACGAAGCAGATATGCGCTGTTTCTCCAGTCCTTTTCCACCTTCACCCAGAGCTCCACGAACACCTTCGAGCCTAGCATCGACTCAATGTCTGCCCGGGCCCGCTGCCCGATTTCCTTAAGCATTGAGCCCTGCTTGCCGATAATAATGCCTTTTTGGGTCGGGCGTTCAACAACAATCGTAGCTGCCACATACACCGCCCCGTTTTCCCGTTCTTTCATTTCATCGATAACGACGGCGAGCGAGTGCGGAACTTCTTCGCGAGTGAGCTGCAGCGCTTTTTCACGTATCAGTTCACTCACGATAAACCGTTCCGGGTGATCAGTGACCTGATCTTCCGGATAAAACTGTGGCCCTTCCTCAAGATATTTGGTAAGTTCTTCGAGAAGTGTCGTCACATTATTGCCGTTTAACGCAGAAACCGGCACTACCTCGGCAAAATCATACCGTTCGGAATAGCTCGCGATCACTTTGAGCAGTTCGTCGGGATGAACTTTATCGATCTTATTAACGATTAAAAATACCGGCGTGTCTGTCCGCTTCAGTTTTTCGATAATATATTCCTCGCCGGGGCCGTATGACTCTGACGCATCGATCAAATATAAAATAATATCAACGTCGTTCAGCGTCTGCAGAGCCGCACGAACCATAAAGTCGCCAAGCTTGTGCTTTGGCTTGTGGATGCCCGGGGTATCGATAAAAACAATCTGGGAGTCTTCCGTCGTGTAGACACCCTGGATTTTATTTCTTGTTGTCTGTGCTTTATCACTCATGATCGCAATCTTTTGGCCAAGCACCTGATTCATTAATGTGGATTTACCTGCATTGGGCCGCCCGATTAAAGCGGCAAATCCGGAATGATACGATTCACTCATTTTTTTCCCTCTTCTTTCCTGCTTTCATACTATAAATCTTCCGGGCCGAACGCTCCCGGGAGAAGCTCTTCCATCGTCGTTACTTTCATTTCGCCCTGCAGGTTGCCCAATACAATCCGGGCATCCTTAGGAAGAAACTCAGAAAGCACCTGCCGGCAGGCGCCGCACGGAGCAACCGGTCCTTTCGTATCGGCGATGACAGCCACCATCTTCCCACTTCGCATGCCCGTGCGCACCGCGCTGAACACGGCTGTCCTTTCTGCACAGTTGCTTAATCCATACGAGGAGTTCTCAATATTACATCCTTCATACCACTCGCCGTCCTCTCCTACAAAAACCGCTCCTACCGGAAATTTGGAATACGGGACGTACGCCTGCTCTCTTGCCTGTTTAGCCCGTTCAAGCAGTTCGTTTTCTATAGCCAATGTTTTTCCTCCTTTGTCAGCTCAGCCATTCCCATAAGAAAGGCATAAAAATCATCACACCGATGATGACAGCAACTACAGCGTAAATGAGTACCGCGCCGGCGGCAATGTCTTTGACATCTCCCGCGGTTTTATTCCATTCCGGAGATACTAAATTTACCAGACGCTCCAGCGCTGAATTAACCATCTCGAGCACGAGCATGCCGGCAATTGCCAGCAAAAGAATGGTCCACTTCCATAAAGCGATGCCGCACACCCATCCCAAAAGAACGGCTGCCAGACCGAAAAAGACGTGAAAACGCATGTGACGCTCTTCCCGGAAGGCAAGGAGGATACCTTTTCCGGCAAATATAAAGCCGTCCTTCCAGCGTTTAGGCACCGACTTATCGCGGTAATCCATACGCTTCAAGAATCCTTTCCTGACGCGAAAACATTTTATCTTCTTCCTCTTTGTCCATATGATCGTATCCAAGCAAATGAAGCAGGCCGTGAACGGCCAAAAAGCCCAGTTCTCTTTCAAACGAGTGGCCGTATTCCCCAGCCTGCTCCTGCGCCTTAGGGACGCTGATAATAATGTCTCCGAGCAGGTTCGGTATGCCTTCGGCCTGGGGCTGAATTTCATCGTCATTCAGCGCAAATGAAATCACATCAGTCGGCCGGTCGATCTCCCGGTATTCTCTGTTGACCGCCTGAATCATTTCATTATCCACAAAACTTACAGAAACCTCCGAGCCTTCTACGACTCCTTCTTCTTCACATGCGAACTGCAGGATGTTTTTCACCAACTCCCAGTGCTTCGGTTCTACTCGTTCCGTTTCATCCACCATATCTACTTCAATACTCACACCTGTCCACCCCTGACTAGTTGTTTGTTGGTTTGTCCGGCCGGTTCAGCGTACGCTTTGGATCGCCTTCCTCCTGTTCGTAAGCATCAAGAATCTGCTGCACGAGTGTATGCCGCACAACATCCGTGGCCTCAAGATAAACGAACCCAATATGATCAATATTTTTTAAGATGCGTGCTGCCACCTTCAGACCTGACTGCTGGCCTTTAGGAAGATCAATCTGGGTGAGGTCCCCGTTAACGATCATTTTTGAACCAAAGCCGAGCCGCGTTAAAAACATTTTAATTTGTTCTTTGGTCGTATTCTGGGCTTCATCAAGAATAACAAAAGCATCATCCAGCGTCCGGCCTCTCATATACGCGAGGGGAGCTACTTCAATCGTTCCTCTCTCCATTAACCGCTGTGTATGCTCCGCCCCAAAAATATTATGCAGGGCATCATACAGCGGACGCAGGTATGGATCCACCTTTTCTTTCAGGTCTCCCGGAAGAAATCCGAGGCTTTCTCCAGCCTCCACTGCCGGACGGGTTAGTACAATCCGCTTTACCCGCCCCTCTTTTAAAGCATTTATCGCCATTACGACCGCCAGATAGGTTTTCCCTGTACCTGCCGGGCCAACGCCAAATATCATGTCTTTACGACGGATCTGGTCGATATATTCCTTTTGCCCTAAGGTTTTAATCATTACTGGCTTGCCTTCGGCATTTACAGCGATCTGCTCCTGAAATAGATCTTCAAGCTTTTCAAGCTTTCCTTCTTCGGCAAGCTGCGCGGCATAGACAACATCCCGTTCTGAAATCCGCACCCGTTTTTTCAGCAGCCTCGCCAAAGCTTCAATCACTTCTTCGACCAGCGCTGCCTGCTTTTCATTTCCTTCTACGATCAGCGAGCCGCCCCGGGTAATAATCGAGACGTTCAGCTTTTCTTCAAGCCGCTCAATGTGCACATCGTTTGGGCCAAACAGCTGCTGTATGTCATTCATTTCATTCACTTGTAATTCTAACGTTTTCTTTTCGGTCAATATAGCTCAGTCTCCTTGAGTATAATATCATATCCTTGCTGTTATCAGTTTTTTCGTTAGTATGCTAACTCTACTCTACCACCACGCTGAGGGTGTTGCAAAAAATAGCAGACATTTTACGATTTTAAGGAAAAAAAGGTTCTATGTCTAATGTTGGGGTGACCCCCTCCATTATCCGGCGAGCGACCATTTATATTGATGATGCAG
>NZ_JBQOJA010000038.1:0-24691 GCF_054971385.1 Marinococcus tarijensis
ATAAGACATAAAAAATGCTCCCCTCTAAGCAAAACAGATGATTTATTTCACCTGTCTACTTAAAGGGGAGCATATCACCGAGGTTCAAAAGCCTTTTTTTGTATAGCATGCGGTTACTGTCCCCGGGCAAACGAATTTGTATAGATAAACAGATTGCGTACGCCCTTATCGGTTGTAATTTCAAAGCGATCGAATACATAGTCCTCGTCCTCTGCGTACAGATTCCTTTCATAATGATGCTGCACGATAAGTACGGACTGCTGTTTTCGGAAATAGAGAAAATTCACCCCGGTAAAAGAAGTTTCTTCAGGCTCCTGCATTAATTGATACAGCAGATGGTTATGGCATTCAATCAGATCGTCCTTGCTGAATCCGTTGGAGTGAATATTTTTAACAAGGCTGTAGCGGGAAGGGTCTTCAAGCTCATTTAAAAAGATGGCAAACGGCCGGAATTGATCACTGTGAATGCGGACATGATCATGCTCCTGCAGCTCAAATATCTGACCGTGATCGTTGCGGAAATACATATCGTAGTAATGGACCGCCCGGCGCCAGGGAAGACCGGCCGGGGAAATTTCAAGTTCAAACGGGCAGTCTTCGATGTCAAGAGCCTGGCCATCCGGCGCCTCCCGCAGGAATACGTTCCCCCGCGAGCGGTGAATTTCATAATAAATATAAGACTCTTCCTGTGGTTCTTTTGGTTCCGGTGTAAAAGTAACGGAAAGAGAATGCAGCAGGCGCTTCCATTCTTTTTTATCACTGTAGGACACAAGAGGAGAAGAGATCTCTTTTTCAAGCAGCTGAACGACGGAGTGCTCATAGGAAGCTGGGGTGCGGTCGTCAGCAGCTTGAATTTTAGTTCCCGGTACAGTAATGGTTTGAAGGTTAAATTCATGTACCGCTTCTTTTTTGTCTACATCCGGGAGGCGGTGGGCCTGCTGAATCCGGACACGTCCTTCCCAAATTTTCCGGGGGGCGGCGGACGTCTGCTCTAAAATACCGTAATAGGCCCCGGTTCTGCCGTAATCGACAACCACGGGGCGGCCTTGATGCTCGAATGCTTCTTGTCGTTTCATAATGGACCTCGCTTTATTCCTTTAAAATTTCTTTTCCTGACGGTATCTTTTCTCATTTACCTTCAGCAGCTGGCGCATTTTCCGGGCGTGCACATCATTTTGCTCCATGCGCAGCGAGCTGAGGCGCCCGCGCATCGCTTCAAGCGCCTGCAGCAGAGCATCGTGCTGCTCGTTCCTGTGATTCGGTTCAAGCAGCCGGTACGTTTCGATGAGATCCGGTATTTCACGGCCAAGCATGCGTTCAACCAGATATTCATCCTCCACATCGAACTGCAGGGAAGGCGAAGAGCGCAGTTCCTCAAGCTCCCTGTCAATCTGCTGCAGCTCCTGATGGATATCTGCCGGGAGGCCGCTGCTTTGCTTTACGTAGTGCTGATGAAACCGGTCGAGTGCTTTATGCCATTTTACTGGCTCGTCTTCCGGCACTTCCTCTGCGGGTGCCGGCTCGGCTGTGTGCAGCTGAATGTCCCGGGGGGCCCGGCCCTGCAGGGTGTAATCGAGCACTTCAAGCTTGCGGAAAATGTGCTGGAAGTAGGACGACTTTTCAATGTTACGGGCATGCATTTTGCCGTTTTTCATGTAATGGACCAGTGCTTCCCGTAAAAAAGCCGGGGTGTGCCCGTCAGTACTACGCACATAGTCAATGGTCACCGTCTTTTGAATAGCTGCCTGGGACCGCTCTTTTTCGAAGCTTGTAATGCGGATGCGCCTGGCGGTCAGCTTCATACGGAACAAAAAAAGTTCGTTTTCGCGTTTCAGGCGTTTGGACTGACGGAGTTCATCCGCCCGGGCAATCACCCGGTCGATTGCTGCTTCCATTTCCTCCACGATAAACAGCCCGTGGCTGTCGGAGAAGATATGATCATCCACCGGGCGCATATGGTCCGGAAGGAAGCGTTCAACCCAGGGATGTTCAAACCATCTGTTAGCCAAGTGATTCACCGTCCTATACGTTGGTATCTATCAGTTTAACAATTTGTTTTTCATCTGGTTGTTTAATTCGTCCATTTCGGAAATGAACTGTTTACTGGAGGCGACAATACGTTCATTGGACTGCTCCGTCATCTGGATGGCTTCGTACACATCCTGATAAGCCTGCTGGAACGTTTCGAGGGCGATCGCCGGCTCTTCGAGTGTCTTCAGAGTATCGGCCGTGTTTTCTTTCAGCATGCGTGCATTGTTGGTGAGCATATTTTCGGTAGATTCGTTGACGCTCTGCACCGCATTGATCACTTTCCGCTGATTGCCAAGGGCAAGCTGGATGGAAGCGGTGACGGTAACGATATTTTTCGTCATGGTAATGGCGTTAAATATCGCTTCTTCAAGCTTTCCATTGTTATCGACAATAAGGTCGATCGAAGCAATCGACTGCTGCAGCACCATAACCGCCTGGGTCATATTTTTTACCCGGGATATTACTTTTTGCTGCCCTTTTTGAATAGCGGCCGGGTTATCGCGCCACTGTTCTTCAAGCATTTCTTCCTCGAGCATGGCGTTCAGCTGTTTGCCGGTTTCAATCTGCGTTTCAAGCTCCTCAATGCGCTTAATGGCCGTTTCCCGTAATTCTTCAAGCATGACGTTGTCTTCCTGCAGCTTGTCCCGGCCGGCGAGGAGACCGTGAATAATATTGTCGACCTGGGATTCCACTGTTTCGTATTTTTTCGCGTACTGCTCGACCGGATCGCGGCGTAAAATTTTATTCATTGTTTTCTGCAGGCGGCCTTCTTTTAAATATTCCGGCTCAAGTTCGCCGACCACCGTTTTTAATTCATGAAGCTTATCGGGAAGCTCGTTGTCCTTTTGATCTATCATTTCCCGGACGGGACGCTTTAATGCTTCAAGGGAGTCGCCGGCTTTTCGCTGCTCGGCTTCCCCGAGGCCGCCGAGAGTACTTACGAGCTGATCTGCATCTTTTTCATTTTTAAAGCGTTCAATGAATTTTTCAGCTTCTTCCTTGCTTCTCCCTTCGTTATTGGAGGGAGTTAAATCTTCTTGATTTGTATTGGGTTCGTCGTTCATGCGGATTCCTCCTCATAGTTAATTCGGCGGGGCCTTTACTTATATATCGTATGATCATTAACAATAGTTTATAAAAAGGAAGTATAATACTTACAGTTTAGCATTAGAGCGGGCAATAGTAAAAAAATGTCCATTAGAAACGAAGTGCCGGGGTGAACAGAATAATTCATTTTCCTTTGCAATTTTGAAAATTTTTTGTAACATATTATAGAAGCAGTATATAATAAAGTCGGCAAAAGCCAGAAGGCTTTTTTCAGGGAGAATTGCCAGGTTCAGCAAATACTATTCAATTGAAGAGGCATTTGCTCTATTTACAAAACGAAAGCGGATAAACGGCGGAGCAGCTCCAGCGTGCGGAAACCATCCGCAGGAAAAAGAAAGGAACGAATGGCATGTGTTTAATTGCTTTTGCGTATCAGATGCATCCATGGTTCCCACTTGTCGTAGTTTCCAACCGGGATGAATTTTTAGAACGGCCGACTGAGCGCCTTCATAAATGGGAGGGCGAAGGCATCGTGGCGGGGAAGGATTTACAGCAGGGCGGTACATGGATGGGAGGCAGTCTTTCCGGACGGTTCGCAGCTGTGACAAATATCCGCAGTCCGGGCATGGAAAACGGGGGAAAATCACGGGGGCATCTGCCGCTGCGATTTTTGCGGAACGGATCGGAGCAGGTGCTTGAATCAGTGAAAAAAGACCGAAACGAATACAGAGGGTTCAATATGATCGCGGGCTCAGATAAGGAATTGTTTTATTTACATAATCACAAAGAAGGACCGTATAAAGAGCGTCTTGCGCCCGGGGTTCACGCGCTCAGCAACGCCTCTTTGAACACGCCGTGGCCGAAGGTCGAAAAAGCAAAAAAGCACGTGGAAACGCTGCTTGCCTCTTCAGGGAACACGCTCGATCCTGACGCTTTTTTTAAAGCAATGCAAAATGCAGAGCCGGCCGACGATCAGGAGCTTCCTGATACAGGGATAGACAAACAGCTTGAGAAACAGCTTTCATCGATGTTTATTGATCTCCCGGAATACAAAACGAGATGTCAGACAATGTTTATTGTGCGAAAAGACGGAAAAATTACAATGCTCGAGCGGATGACTGACGCCCGGACCGGTACTGGCCATTATGAATGGCATGTATAAATATGAATATTTATTCTACGGGTCGTATGAATATAAAAAGGCACTGAAAGTATAAAAGCGTGCAGTCCTGCTTATAAGCGTTTACATGACTAGTGAAACTCAAATCTTAATTTGTCGAATGTTTAGAAAAATGATATAATATGCAAACCAATTTAAATTTGGACACCATGGAGAGAGGTGGAGAGGGGTATATGTTATTGCCTAGAAAAAATTATAAAGAAGGCTTGTATGACTCCCAGTTTGAGAAGGATAACTGTGGGATCGGCTTTCTTGCGGATATTAAAGGGAAAAAGTCACACGACATTGTTGAAAAAGGACTGCAAATTTTAAGAAACCTGGACCACCGCGGCGGTCAGGGAGATGAAGTGAATACCGGGGACGGCGCAGGAATGCTTCTGCAGATACCGCACCGTTTCTTTAAAAATAAAGAAAATGAGCTCGGCTTTTCGCTGCCGGAGGAAGGCGATTACGGAGTTGGGATGCTGTTTCTGCCTGTAGATAACACGAGGCGTGCCCAGTGCGAGCAGGCCATCGAAAAAATGGTTGAAGAAGAGGGGCTGCCGCTGCTCGGCTGGCGCGAAGTGCCTTCTGACGATTCGATGCTCGGAAACGCGGCACTCTCCGCTATGCCGGCTATCCGCCAGCTGTTTATTAAGCGCCCGGAAAATGTAAAAACGAGAGAAGATTTTGAGCGGAAATTGTATATTGTCAGAAAACGCTCCGAGCATGAGCACGGGGTTAAGCTTCATGACCAGGACAGCTTCTATTTTGCAAGCCTGTCCTCGCGGACCATTGTGTATAAAGGGATGCTTACGACAGAGCAGCTGAACCAGTTTTATAAAGATTTAAACGACCGGCAGTTTGAAACGGCGCTCGCGCTTGTGCATTCCCGTTTTTCCACGAATACATTCCCAAGCTGGGAGCGGGCGCACCCGAACCGTTATCTCATCCATAACGGGGAAATCAACACGATTAAAGGGAACGTTAACTGGATGCATGCCAGGGAGCCGAAATTTGAATCAGATCTGTTTGGGAGCGACATGGAGAAGGTTCATCCGGTCGTGGATGCTGAAGGCAGTGACTCATCGATGTTTGATAACGCGTTTGAGTTTTTGACGCTGTCCGGGCATAAAATGCCTCATGCTGCCATGATGATGATTCCTGAGCCGTGGCAGAATAACCCGCTTATGAATGAAAAAAGGCGTGCGTTTTATCAGTACCACAGCTGCTTAATGGAACCATGGGACGGGCCAACAGCCATCGCATACACGGACGGAAACCAGATCGGTGCCTGTCTCGACAGAAACGGCCTGCGCCCGGCCCGCTATTACGTTACTAAAGACGACCAGATTGTCATGTCTTCAGAGGTGGGAGTGCTTGATATAGCCCCGGAAGATGTCTTATATAAAGAACGCCTTCATCCCGGCCATATGCTGCTTGTGGATCTCGAAGAAGGGCGTATTGTTCCTGACGGAGAGATCAAGGATAAAATTGCCGGTGAGCATCCGTACCAGGAATGGACAGACGAATACCTGACGGATTTAGAGGATGTGCTTGAAAGCCAGGATGTGTACAACACCAATTTTGAAAAACTGGAGCAGCGTCAGCTTGCTTTCGGCTACACATATGAGGAATTGGAAAAAGTGGTCAAGCCACTCGCCACAGGTTCAGGAGATCCGGTCAGTTCGATGGGCTACGACTCTCCGCTTGCAGTGCTTTCCAAAAAACCGCAGCTATTGTACAACTATTTCAAACAGCTGTTTGCACAGGTGACGAATCCGCCGATAGACGCTATCCGAGAGGAAATAGTCACTGCTGTTGGTACGACTATCGGAAAGCAGGGCAACCTGCTCGATCCAAAGCCATCGCACGCCCGGCAGCTGTATTTAAAAAAGCCAATTGTCAACAACGAAGATTTAGCCAAGCTCCGTTCCAATAAACTGGAAGGATTTGCAGCTTCTACGCTTTCCATCGTCTTTGAAGCAGCAAAAGGAGCCAATGAAATGGAACGTGCTCTTGAACGTATATTTGAGCAGGCGGACCAGGTCATCGAGGAAGGCTCGACTATTCTTATTTTAAGCGATCGTGACGTGAACGGAACTTACGCTCCGATCCCGGCGCTGCTTGCGGTTGGCGGGCTGCACCACCATCTCATCCGTACGGGACGCCGTACAGATGTCAGCCTGGTGCTTGAAAGTGCCGAGCCCCGGGAGGTACATCATCTGGCGGTGCTGCTCGGCTACGGTGCAGAAGTCATCAATCCGTACCTGGTCTTTGATTCGGTCGATGACATGATCAAAGAAGGATTGATGGAAGGTTCGTATGTGGAAGCGGTAAGCACGTATATTAAAGGTGCCACAAAAGGTATCATGAAGGTCCTCTCGAAAATAGGCATTTCCACGGTACAGAGCTACCGGGGCGCGCAGGTTTTTGAAGCCGTCGGTATTGATGATGAAGTAATCAACCGCTATTTCACATGGACGTCCTCAAGAATCGGCGGTGTAAGCACAGAAATTATTGCAGAAGATGTGCTTGAACGCCACTTCCGGGCCTACAATGACCGCGAAGGACTGGATATGACGCTTGACCCTGGGGATGACCTGCAGTGGAGACGGTACGGTGAGCCTCATCAATACAATCCGCATACGATCCATATGCTGCAGCATGCCGCTAAAACCAACGATTTTACGCTTTTTAAAAAGTATTCAGGCGCTATCGATAAACAGGAACAGGAGCAGACAACGCTCCGCGGCCTGCTTGAATTTAACAAAGGCGTCCGCGAGCCGATCAGCATCGACGAAGTGGAGCCGGCAGAAAATATCTTTAAACGCTTCAAAACCGGAGCAATGTCATTCGGCTCTATCTCCGAGGAGGCTCATGAGGCACTTGCCATCGCCATGAACCGCATCGGCGGTAAATCAAATACGGGCGAAGGCGGGGAAAATCCAGAGCGGTTTACGCCGGATGAAAATGGTGACCTGCGCCGGAGTGCGATCAAGCAGGTAGCTTCGGGACGTTTTGGTGTTACAAGTCACTACCTGGTCAACGCCGACGAAATACAAATCAAAATTGCCCAGGGGGCAAAGCCTGGCGAAGGCGGGCAGCTTCCCGGCAAAAAAGTATATCCGTGGATAGCGGAAGTGCGGGGCACGACGGCAGGTGTAGGCCTGATTTCGCCTCCGCCGCACCATGATATCTATTCGATTGAAGATTTAGCTGAGCTCATCCATGATTTGAAAAATGCGAATCCGAACGCCCGGGTCAGTGTGAAGCTCGTTTCAGGAACAGGCGTTGGAACGATTGCTGCCGGCGTCGCGAAAGGCCGGGCTGACCATGTAGTCATCAGCGGTTACGATGGCGGCACGGGTGCCGCTGCCCGCACAAGCATTAAGCATGCCGGCCTGCCATGGGAAATTGGGCTCGCAGAAACGCATCAGACGCTTGTCATGAACAATTTACGGAACCGGATTTCCGTGGAAACAGACGGCAAGCTGATGACAGGCCGCGATGTAGCGGTGGCGGCTCTTCTCGGTGCGGAAGAATACGCATTTTCCACGGCACCGCTCGTGGTACTTGGCTGTGTCATTATGCGCGTGTGCCATCTCGATACATGCCCGGTAGGCGTTGCGACACAAAACCCTGAACTGCGTAAAAAATTCATGGGCAAGCCGGACAACGTCGTCAACTTTATGACCTTTGTGGCCGAAGAGCTTCGTGAAATTATGGCAGAACTTGGTTTCAAAAGCATTGACGATATGGTTGGCCATACCGAAGTGCTGAAGCAGGTAGACTCGGTAAACAATAAAAAAGCACAGACGGTAAATCTTTCGACTCTGCTTCACCGTCCGAAAGCGAAAAATCAATCCAAGCACGTGGCCCATATTAAGCAGGACCATGAACTGAATATCTCTCTTGACGAAACGACGTTAAAGCATGCGGCAAAGGATGCCCTTGAATCACAGACACCGGTGTTTGGCGAGTTCGATATCCAAAATACCAACCGTGTGGCCGGGACGATGCTCGGAAGCGAAATTACACAGAAGTACGGTGCCGAAGGCCTGCCGGAGGACACTATCAGATTTACGTTCCATGGTTCGGCCGGCCAGAGCTTCGGGGCGTTTATTCCTAAAGGCATGACGATGAGTCTGATTGGCGATGCCAACGACTACATCGGCAAAGGACTGTCAGGCGGAAAATTGATTGTTACGCCGCCGGATACTTCTACATTTGATGCGGAAGACAATATTATTATTGGAAACACAACCTTTTACGGAGCTACTTCCGGGGAGGCTTACATCCGCGGAGTAGCGGGTGAACGGTTCTGTGTCAGAAACAGCGGTGCAAGAGTCGTAGTCGAAGGCGTCGGGGACCATGGCTGTGAATATATGACCGGCGGTGTTGTCGTTAATCTCGGTGTTACCGGTAAAAACTTTGCAGCAGGTATGTCGGGCGGCGTAGCGTACGTGTACGACCCTGACCAGACGCTTGAAAGTAAATACAACAGCGAAATGGTAGGTCTTGAAGCGATCGAATCTGCCAGAGACGAGCAGGAGATCCAGCAGATGATTGAAGCGCACGGAAAACAGACGGGCAGCGAAGCAGCAGAACGCATCCTGACCGCCTGGGAGACCGAACGCAAGCATTTTGTGAAGGTTATTCCGTACGACTACCAGGCAATGCTGCAGTCGATCCAGGAAAGAATAGACAACGGCTTGAGCGAAGCGGATGCTGTGCTTGAAGCTTTCCAGGAAGCAACGACGGAAGAGGACAAAGATAAAGAAAAAGTCACTGGAAATTAACAGTCCGGGAAGGCTTTCACAGCCTTCCTGGCTTTTCGAATAAAGGCGTTGAATGAACAGCATACAACGATTTTAAAAGTGGGAGTGAGGGAAATGGGGAAACCAACAGGTTTTCTGGAATATAAAAGAGAAGCTCCAAGTAAATTGGACCCGCTTGAACGGGTGAAAAACTGGCAGGAGTTCCAGATCATGATGCCGGAAGACAAGCTTCAGGAACAGGGCGCCCGCTGTATGGACTGTGCGATCCCGTTCTGCCAGGCTGGTACTTCCATGGTCGGTTCCGATGAAATTGGCTGTCCCGTATACAATCTGATTCCGGAATGGAATGATCTTGTCTATCGCGGAAAATGGCAGGAAGCGTTGACGCGTCTTCATAAAACAAACAACTTCCCGGAATTCACCGGAAGAGTGTGTCCGGCTCCGTGCGAAGGCTCCTGCACCGTAGCCATCAACGATGACCCGGTAACCATCAAATCCATTGAATACCATATTGTGGAAAAAGGATTTAAGGAAGGCTGGATTACAGCTGATCCGCCAAAAACGAGAACCGGCAAAAAAGTAGCGGTGATCGGTTCCGGACCGGCAGGACTTGCAGCTGCCCAGCAGTTGAACCGGGCCGGCCATACGGTGACGGTATTCGAAAAGGACGACCGCATCGGCGGGCTGCTTGCCTATGGAATTCCGGAAGTAAAGCTTGAAAATGAAACCATCACAAGAAGAACAGATATTATGGAAGAAGAGGGCATCGAGTTCCGGACGAGTGTCGATGTAGGAAAAGATATTACCTCCGAACAGCTCGACGAAGAATACGATTCAGTTATTCTCTGTACAGGCGCGCAGAATCATCGCGATGTGCCGGCAGAAGGACGCGGCTTAAAAGGAATTCATTATGCGATGGACTTTCTGCGTGGCAATACAAAATCCCTGTTGGATTCGAACCTTGAAGACGGCAGATATATCAGTGCAAAGGATAAGCACGTGATCGTTATCGGCGGTGGGGACACCGGAGTGGACTGTATTACGACCTCACTCCGTCACAACTGCGCTTCCCTGACCCAGTTTGATATCAATAAAGAAAAAGATAATGAACGTCCGGAAGACAACCCTTGGCCGCTGTATCCACTTGTTTATAAGCAGGAAGACGGGCACAAAGAAGCAGCTGCTCTGCAGGGCGAGGACCCGCGTGCCTACAAAGTAATGACAAAGAAATTTGTCGGAAACGAAAAAGGGCAGGTAAAGGAAATTCATACGGTGGAAGTGGAAACGGTCTTTGAAGACGGTAAAAAAGTCCGTCACGAAGTACCTGGAACCGAGCGCGTATGGAAAGCCGATCTCGTACTGCTGGCCGTTGGCTTTACAGGACCCGAGCAGGAGCTGCTTGAGCAGATGGAAATCGAACGTACAGAAAGAAGTACAGTGAACGCTGAATACGGAAGCTATGTTACAAATCATGAAAAAGTATTTGCAGCAGGCGACAACCGCCGCGGTCAAAGCCTTGTAGTATGGGCTATCCATGAAGGACGTGAAGCAGCCCGCGAGTGCGACCGTTTCCTGATGGGAACGACAAACCTGCAGTAAAATGAAAAAGCCCGGTTGATCCGGGCTTTTTCAGGAAAAGATTTTTAAATTTCACGTACTGTAATGAATTTTTATTAATAATCTGATACAATAGACTAAAACTTTGTTGGAGTAGGAGTCACATTGAAAAAAGTTGCAAAAGGGATTTTAACAGCAGTAATTATTTATGCAGTCATTATCGTACTTATTTTAGCAACGGCGTTATTGTTTGTAATGGTTTCATTTTCCGGGGAGATGGCCCAGGTGCTTTTTGGATGGAACGAATACAATGAATGGACAAACACGCATCTGGTGCCCTGGGCAGAAATGCTGTGGGAATGGTTTGTTGCTATAACGCCGGGAGGCTGACAGGAAAGGTGGAAAAAAGATGGAGCAGTATCGTTTTCCTTATAAATCAGGAGTTTACGTTGGAATCCCTGTAAAAGAAAATCCCGAACAGTGGCTGATGGAAGTACAAGTGGTACTTGAACACCCGCGGCAGGGAGACCTGCACCAGCCGAAGAAGACAAATGTGCCGATTTTCCATGAACGCCGGGCACTGGCGGAAAAAGAAAAAATCTGGGTGCAAAAAAAAGCGGTGAAGCCGCTTGAAGCAGTACCGGACATGACCTATAAGGAATCTCTTCGACAGGCGTTTGATGCTTACGAGCAGGAGCTCGAAAGTAAAAAGGATGAATTTTCCCAGAAATCGCTGAAAACGCTCCATGCGGTTAAAGCTGATTATGAACGGCAAAAATTACTATAACTCTGCCCGCGGGCAGAGTTATTTTTGTATTTATCCTTTTTATACATGAGGAGTGCGCTCATCGGTAACAAACAGAGCTCCGGCTGTGTGCAGCCGAATAGACAGTTCAATTAAAAACAGATCATCGGAATTATTCAAATCACAGCTCGTAAGTGACTCGATTTTTTTCAGACGGTATAACAGGGACTGGCGGTGGAGGTTTAGCTCCCGGGAGGTCTGACTGACATTGCCCTTGCATTCATTGTAGGTGCGGACCGTTTTCATTAAATCAATGCCCCGCTCGACGGAATAATGATGGAGGGGGGCGACTGTAGCTTCAGCGATCTGACGGATTTCCTCATTTTTAGAGAGAGACATAAGAGCCCGGTCAAAGCGAGTGTCTTCATACGTATGAATATAGCCGAATCCCCGCTGCCTGCGTCCGGCATCAAGAGCAGAGGAAGCCTCCGAAAAGCTTGTCACAAATTCCCAGGGCGCGGCTGTCTTGCTTACCCCCCAGGAAATGACGAGGTGGGGGATTTTTTGTTCGAGGCGGTACTGCACCGTTTCTGCAAAATAGTATACTGTGTCATACATCATGGTTGGGTGCATTTCCAGATACACTATCAGTTCAGATTTTTGGAAGGTGCTCATTACGCGTGCTTTTAAATAACGGCTCGCGTGGGAGACTTCTTCCTCAAACATATAGCCAATCTGTTCGAGCCAGTGGTCATAGGAAAGCGGCGGGGATTCTGCGTGAAAGACCCGTTCGACATTTTCAGGCTTGGCCACAAAGCAGATATAAGGGAGCTCAAGGTTATAGCCTAATGATTTTCCGCGTGAAAGCGCCTGGTCCCGGGATTCATAATTATCCTTTGCCAGGCTCCAGACAAAATCATCCTTCAGGCGCATCTCGGTTTCAAGCGCTGTCTGGTCATGCAAAAAGCAGAGAGCGGAAGTGGTGACCGAATGTTCAAGCAGAAGCAGGGTGTATTCTTCAAATACATCGTGCTTTTCTTTGTGAGTCGGCCACTGAAGGATCATATAGCCCTGGATATCCTGGGTCGTCTGCACGGTTAGGCGCAGCAGGGTGCCGGTGTCTGTATCCATCCATTCCATGTTGGCCGGCAGGCTTTTTTCAGGATCTGACTGCTGAAAAGGGGGGAAAAGTGGATTCCCTCCCTGGCTTAAATACTGGTTCCACCATTCGGCCAGCTCCGACGACTGCTTTGTCTGTGTCTTCAGGCGTCCGCGCTTATCGACCACTAGCATTGGTATATGAAGCTGTTCGTATACATAAGAGGCGATTGCCTCCATGGCCCTGCCTTCAAGAATAATCTCGAGAAGGTCTGTACGGATTTTATTCGAAACGTCGATCGAGCGCAGCGAGCTTTTATGGAGGGCTTCGGAAATTGCTTCTGTAATGTCCGAAAAACGGATCTCCCATGGGATTTCCACGAGCGGAAACGCTTTTGACTCACAAAAGTCGATCACGTTGTCAGGAATCGAGGAGATGTAGTGGCCGACAGACAAAATCAAACCGCTCGCTCCTGCTTCCATCAGCTCTTCAATAAACTCAAGCAGATCCTTCTCGTTTTGACATCCGATCCCCGAGCTTAAAATTAATTCCCGTGGCCGGACGAAATCTTCCACAGGTGTTTCTATAACCGATGCCCAGTAAACGGTAATAGAGCTTGAATCGGCATTCGATGTGAGTGGAAGGGCCGTGTTCATAATCGGAAGCTGTAATACTTGTTGCATAGAAATCATCGCCAGACACCCCTTTACAATACCAAAACGTAAATTCATCTTCTGATTATTATTTTACCATATTTGCATGGAAGATAATGTGTCATGCACATTGTGCAAAAGAAAGTGCGAAACTTCATACAATTGTGTGAATGGAATTTAAACAGATAATCTATACACTGAAGGTAGAGAAAAAATAGTAACAGGGAAGGTTGTGTTCAATCATGACAAACACACACATTAATCGTTCAACAAAAGCAGTATGGGCAGGAGAAAAAGAATACCGGGCATTTGGAGCGACCCAGGTTCCGGTAGTCCACAGTGTTGCCTATACGTACGACGATCTGGACCATTGGTATGACGTAGCAACAGGAAAGAAAGAAGGGCATATCTATGGTCGGAATACGAACCCTACCCTGCAATCGTTCGAAGAAAAAATCAGAATTTTGGAAGATGCTGAGGCGGCTACGAGCTTTTCGACCGGTATGGCTGCTATCAGCAACTCCCTGGCTACGTTCCTCCGTCCGGGCGACCGGGTAGTATCCATGAGGGATACGTACGGTGGTACAAATAAAATCTTTACCGAATTTCTGCCGCATATGGATATTGAGGTATCGCTCTGCGAAACGGGCAACCATGAAGAGATTGAAGCAGAAGTCCGTAAAGGCTGCGATATTTTATACCTTGAAACACCAACCAATCCAACGGTGAAAATTACTGATATCGAACGAATGACCAGGGTGGCAAAGGAAGTGGGAGCGCTTGTGTTTGTTGATAACACATTTGCAACCCCAATCAACCAGAACCCGATCGAATTTGGTGTGGATCTTGTTATTCACAGTGCCACGAAGTTTCTGGGCGGCCACGCAGATGCCCTCGGCGGGGCAGTGTGCGGCCGGAAGGATCTGATCGAAAAGGTCTTCCATTACCGCGAAATCAACGGAGCGACGATGGATCCAATGGCTGCCTACCTGATGATCCGGGGCATGAAGACGCTCCATCTCCGGGTGCGCCAGCAGTGTGAATCTGCGATGAAAATCGCTGAACACCTGCAAAATCATGAGCAGGTGGACCAGGTATTCTATCCGGGGCTCAAAACTCATCCAGGACATGACATTGCAGAGAAACAAATGAAGCAGTTTGGCGGCATGTTCAGCTTCTCGTTAAAAGGCGGAATGGATGCCGTTCGCCAGTTCCTGCCAAAGCTCGAGTACGCCAACCGTGCAGCAAATCTGGGATCGGTGGAAACGACGGTAGGGCCGGCAAGAACGACGAGCCACGTAGAGAATACACCGGAAGAACGCGCAGCTCTCGGTATTCCGGAAAGCCTTGTGCGCTACTCGGTCGGAATTGAAGATACAGATGATCTCATTAACGATTTGGAACAGGCACTGGCTTCGCTGCCAAAAGCCGAAAGCGTGAAAAACTAAAGGACGGTTTGAGCGATGACTATAGTGACCAAAACGATTAAAGAAGAAGCAGAAGCGATCCGGGAGCAGCTGGTGGAATGGAGGCGCGGCCTGCACCGCCGTCCCGAGCTGAGCTTTGAAGAGCATGAAACGGCATCATTTATTAAAGCGACGCTTGCCGGACTTCAGTATTTAAGAATTTACAGCGGCAGAGAAGAAACGGGTCTAGATACGGCCGTAATCGCAGAGCTTGGGGCCGGGGACGGCCCTCTCGTCATTTTGCGTGCAGATATCGACGCCCTTCCCATCCAGGAAGAAAACGACTGTGATTATGCTTCCACGTACGAGGGGAAAATGCACGCGTGTGGGCACGATGCCCATACCGCTATGCTTCTAGGGGCCTGCTCTGTGCTTCATAAGCAACGGGAGCTTTTAAACGGAACCATCCGCTTCATTTTTCAGCCGGCAGAGGAAGATACGGATGAATACGGCAGTACCGGCAGCCCGTATCTGATCAGTCGCGGATGGCTCGAGGGCGCTCAGGCAGCCTTTGCCCTTCATATGGACCCTGAGTTTACCCCTGGTCATGTAAGGCTGCAGGAAGGTCCGAGCATGGCAGGCATTGATACGTTCGAAGGAGTTATTCGTGCAAGCGGCGGCCACGGGGCTTATCCGCATCTTGCCACTGACCCGGTCTGGATCAGCACGTTTGTGATGCAGGCGATGCAGGGAATTGTTTCACGGCGGACGTCTCCGCTCGAGCCGGCAGTGGTGAGCATCGGCGAATTAAAAGCAGGAGCTTCGACCAATGTTATACCGGACGAGGTCCGCATCCGGGGCACCATGCGCAGCTATTCGGACGCCACCCGCAAGCGGCTGCGTGAGGAGCTGCAGCAGGCTTTCCGCATAGCTGAGACAATGAACGCCTCCCAGGAGGTAACGATCGCTGAAGGAGAACCGGCGCTCGTCAACAGTCCCGAAGCAGTGAAGGCCTACCGGGCCGTGCTTGAAGAACTGTACCCGGAAACGATTATTCACGAAGAATCCTACGGCATGGGTGGAGAAGATTTCAGTTACATGGCGCGAGAGGTGCCGTCCTGCATGATGTTTCTCGGCGCAGGCTATCCTGATCGCGCAGACAGCGGGCTGCACATGCCCCAGTTTGATATTGAAGAAACCATTTTACCAATTGGAGCTTCCCTGCTTGCAGGAGCAGCTGTACACTATATGACAAAGCACAAGACAGATTAGACTGGGAGGAAAAAATATGCCGCATAAATTAGATTTTATCGGGTTTGGCGGAGTGGGCCGGGGCCTTGCAGAAATACTATTGGAACGGGGCAGCTGGCTGAAGGAAACGTTTGGTTCCGACTTTTTGGTAGTTTCTGTTTCCGATTTGTACAAAGGCTCCCTTCACCACCCGGACGGCCTTAATATGCAGAAGGTGCTCGACTGCCTGAAAAAAGACGGAACGGTCGAAAACTATCCTGATACTGAAGGACTTGTTCGCGGATGGGACAGCATTGAAACGATCACCCAGTCGAACGCTGATACCGTAATCGAAATTACGTTCACCAATGTGGAGACCGGCCAGCCGGCAATTGACCACTGTAAAACGGCGTTCAAGGCCGGGAAAAATGCTGTTCTTACGAATAAAGGCCCTGTGGCTCTTGCCTATAAAGAGCTTCAGGCGCTGGCGGAAGAGAATGGCGTACGGTTTTTATTCGAAGGAACGGTCATGAGTGGAACGCCGGCACTCCGGATGCCGCTTACAAGCCTTTCCGGTAACCGGATTACTTCTATTAAAGGAATCATGAACGGAACGACCAATTACATGCTCACCCAGATGGAGCAGGGCATGGAATACAGCGAAGCTTTAAAAGAAGCCCAGTCCCGCGGATACGCGGAAGCAGATCCAACGAGCGATGTTGAAGGCTATGATGTATTGTATAAAGTAGTCATTCTTGCCAACGTCGTTATGGGAGCAGATCTGAAAAAAGAGGACGTGGAACGTCAGGGAATTACGTCTCTTTCTGCAGAAGATATGCAGCAGGCAAAAAATGAAAATAAGCATTGGAAGCTGATCGGGCGCGTTGAAAACGTCAACGGGACAATTAAGGGCTCTGTAAAACCGGAGCTGCTCTCCGAAGACGACGCCCTCGCAAACGTCGGAGGTGCGGTAAACGCTGTCACTTATGAATGCGACCTGAGCGGTCCGATTACGCTGATGGGCGCCGGGGCCGGCGTGCCGGAAACAGGATTTGCCTTGTTGATCGATTTGATTAACATGGACCGAAATACTATATAAAGGCGGGATAATATGACAACAAAAATCACAGAGCAAAAGATGCTGCTCGGCGGAGAATGGGTCGGCCGGGAGCAGACGCTGGACGTCGTCAATCCCGAGGATCAGTCCGTTATCAGCACAGTGCCGATGGCAAGCAGTGACGATGCGCGCGAAGCCGTGCGGATTGCTGTTGAAGGAAAGGAAATCGCCGAAGCGCTGAGCGTCCGGGAACGTATGGATATATTAAACAAAGTAGCGGATTATGTGCTTGAACATGCAGATGAGTTCGCAGAAATCATTGCTCTTGAAGGAAGCAAAACGATAGCGGAAGCTTCCGGTGAGGCACGGAGGACCGCTGAAACGATACGTCTTGGGGCGGAAGAAGCACGTCGGCTTTCCGGGGAATCGATTAATTTCGATCAGATGGAAGGCAATACGAATCGGATGGGATACTATTATCACTTCCCGGTAGGCGTTGTAGCAGCTATCACGCCGTTTAACGATCCATTGAACCTGGTGGCCCACAAGGTGGCACCGGCGATTGCCGCTGGGAATGCTGTCATAGTGAAGCCGGCAACAGAAACACCGCTCAGTGCATTAAAGCTGGCCGAAGCGTTTATTGCAGCCGGTCTTCCGAAAAAAGTACTCACAGTAATTACAGGAAGAGGCCGTGACATCGGCGACATTCTGGTTGAAGCAGAAGACGTTCAGATGATCAGCTTTACCGGTGGCTATGAAACAGGAAAAAGCATTGCCCATAAAGCAGGACTGAAAAAGCTGTCCATGGAGCTGGGCTCGAATTCCCCGTTTATTATCTGGAAGGATGCAGACATTGAAAAGGCGGCCCAGTCAGGCGTGGACGGAGCGTTTGGAGCGGCCGGCCAGAACTGCCTGAGTGTCCAGCGGGTGTATGCTCACGAAGACATTTACGAAGCGTTTGAAGCATCGTTTGTGGATAAAGCCAAACAGGTGCGTGCAGGCAGAAAGATGGACAAAAATTCGGATATCGGACCGGTGATCAATGAAAAAGAAGCCAAACGGATTGAAAGCTGGATTGAAGAAGCAGTGGAGGCAGGAGCCAAAGTGCTTGCCGGCGGTAAACGGCACGGAGCCTTTATCGAACCGACTGTTCTCTCGAACGTACCGGAGGATATAACGATTGTAAAAGAAGAAGTGTTCGGCCCGGTAGTAATACTTGCTTCTGTGGCAACGTTTGATGAAGCAGTAACACGCTCGAACAGTGTGCCCTTCGGCCTGCAGGCCGGCATTTATACGAATGATATCAATTTAGCGCTGAAGGCTGTTCGCAAGCTTCACGTCGGCGGCGTCATGGTTAACGACAGCAGCGATTTCCGGATCGACGCTATGCCATTTGGCGGCGTTAAGCATTCGGGCATCGGGCGCGAAGGCGTAGCATTTGCCATTGAAGAAATGTCGGAAAAACGGCTCGTATGCTTTACCATTGATGAATAATTAAATGTAGACGGGATAAAAGGGGGGATCAGCTCATGTTATTTGAAAAAGATGAGTACCTGACGAGAATGAACCAGACGAAAATGAAAATGATGGAATACGGTATTGAAGTGCTATTGGTCTCCAATCCATCCAACATGTACTATTTAACAGGATATAACGCATGGTCGTTTTATGTGCACCAAATGGTTATTGTGATGATTGACGAGGATCAGCCATTATGGATCGGGCGGGAAATGGATGCCCACAGCGCTACCGTCACTACATGGCTTGACGAAGACCATATCATTCCGTATCCTGATGAATTTGTGCAGTCGACGATCAAGCACCCTATGGATTTCGCAGCGAACATCCTGACCGAGATCGGCCAGGGCAACCGTAAAATTGGACTGGAGATGGATGCATTTTATTTCACCGCCATGTGCTATGAACGAATCCAGGCTGGTCTCCCAAATGCCGAATTCCGTAATTTCAGCACGCTTGTCAACTGGGTCCGCCTGGTAAAATCAGAAGCGGAAATTGAGTGCATGTACCGCGCCGGACGTATACTCGAAAATGCCATGCAGGCTGGTTTTGATACGGTGGATGTCGGCGTTCGTGAAAATGAAGTAGCTGCGGCTATCACCAATGCCCAGATTCTCGGAACAAAGGAATTCGGCGGAGATTATACGTCGATTGTGCCGATGATTCCCGCGAACGAAAATACAGCCACCCCGCATTTGACATGGACGGACCGGAAATATAACTATGGGGACTTTTTAACGATTGAAATTGCCGGGGCGTATATGCGCTATCATACCCCAATGGCGCGGACGATGGCGATCGGCCAGGCTCCCGAAAAAATGTATGATCTCTCGGAAACGGTCGTGGAAGGCATCGAAACTACGATGGATGCGATTAAACCGGGGATGACGGCAGAAGAGGTGGAAAGTGTGTGGAGCCGGACGATCGCAAGACGCGGTTATTTTAAGGAATCCCGCCTTGGCTACTCCATCGGACTCAGCTATCCGCCTGACTGGGGCGAGCATACTGTCAGCTTCCGCAAGGGCGATCACACTATTTTGCATCCGAATATGACGTTTCACCTGATGCCTGGCATCTGGCTCGACGATCACGGGGTGGAGATTACCGAATCGATCCGCATTACGGAAAATGGCTGTGAACTGCTCAGCCACGTGCCGCGGGATATGTATATAAAAGAACCAGGGGTACTCGGCGACGGTTTTGCGGAAAACCGATTGAACGCCCACTATAGATAAGAAACAGGCAGCGGGCTCCTTTACGGGGAGCCCGCTTTTTCATGAATGTCATGCGGGTGTTGGCTATTTTTTCCGGATAATGGTAGCATAAAGGTGTTTGCAATGAAGATTTGACTAAAACGGGGAATGATCATGAACCGGCAGGCCTACATAAAACCAACACTGGGAGCAGCAGCTTTTGCAGCTGTATTTTGCTATTTTTTAGAAGTGCTTTTAAACGTTCCGTTTGTCGAATACGGGTACAGTTTTATCGCCGGGGTACTGCTTGTGGCGTCTCTGCCTGTCATGCCGCCCTTAAACCGGCGTGTCGTTTACGTGCTGATTGCTGTCGGCATTGCTCTGTTCTGGACGTACGGTGTTTCCTGGCAGACCGTGTGGACAAGCTTCGGGGAAAACCTGCCGCTGCTCGCCCTCTTTTTGACGGTGCCGCTGATTGGGACATACATGTCGGAAGCGGGGCATCTGCATGCTTTTCAGCAGTATCTCGAACGCCAGAACGAAAAAAGAGGAGTGCCGCCGCACCGGCTTGGCTACGGCGTGACGGCAAGCATCGGAGCCATTCTGAATCTTGGCTCCATGCCGCTTGTGTACGGCATTGCCAAAGAAAGCTTTCCCTCTTTTGAGAAAAAAAGAATGGCTTTAACGGTACTCAGGGGATTTGGCTCTTGTATGCTCTGGTCGCCGTACTTTGTAAATATGGCTCTGATTTTAAGCATCTATGATTTAAGCTGGGGAGAGGTCGGGCCTTATGGGATCGTGATGGCTGCTGTATTGACAGCTCTGGTCGTTGTATTTTTTCGTTCGTCAGCATTCGCCGATGATACGTGGACGGTCCCGGAGAAAGAAAAAGAAGCCAATCCGCCGGTGTCTTCGATGCGCACGTTTTTACTATTTTTAGGCGTGCTGCTTGCTGCTTCTTTTTTGCTTGAAGCACTGTTGCCCTTCAGCATGCTGACGATTGTTTCGGTGCTCGCTCTTTTGTATCCGTGGGTGTGGGCCCTTGCGCGAAGACAGGCTGCCTCGTTTGCGCATTCCACGTGGAAACACGTCAGCGGTTCGTTTGAACGCCTGTACAACGAAATTGGTATTTTTGTAACGGCTGGATTTTTCAGTGTGGCGCTTCGAAGCAGCGATGCTGGAAGATGGCTGTCTGAAGCCATCAGCTTTTTGTCCCAGGGCTATATGATTCTGCTGATTGCCTGGGTGGTCGCTATCGTAATGGGGCTCTCTGCGGTAGGTATTCACCCCGTAATAATTGTCACTGGTCTCGGCGGGGCCCTTTCGCCGGAAATCTTTGGGGTGGGGGCTCCGTTTATGGCCGTGCTGCTCCTCATGTCGTGGATGCTCGGGGTCCAGGTGTCTCCGTTTACAGGAGCGATACTTATGACGTCTCATTTAATGGGGGCGACTACCATTCAGGTAATCAGAAAAAATACAGCATTTATTCTAAGCGCTGCCGTCGTGCTGGGCCTTGTACTATTTGTGCTGGGAGAAACGGTAATGTAAAAACGAAGGAGAGAATGCAGCATGCGTCCACTCGAGGCTGGAAAATTATACGGATCCGTCATGCTTGTTATGCTGATGTGGGGACTTAATGTCGTGGCATTGAAGGTGCTGGTGGCTGAAATTAATCCAGTTTATATGCAGGCTGCCCGCATTTTGCTCGCCGGCCTGTCTGTCGCCTTGTTTGTTTTTCTGCGCAAGGAGCATGAGCGGGTGCCGAGGGCTGCTTTTATGTACATTCTGCTGGCTGCAGTGTTTGGCATGACCGGTCACCATACGTTTTTAGCTATAGGGCTGAGTGAAACAACCGCTGTAAAAAGCTCGCTTATACTGGCTCTTCTTCCTATTACAACAGCGCTTTTGTCCATGCTGTTTTTGGGAGATGCCTTTACGAAGCTTCGCTGGCTCGGGGTGTTTGCCGGGTTTGCAGGGGCGGTACTTATTAATCTCACCGGAGAAGGCGGGGGATCTGTTCAGGAAGCGGCGAGGGGAGATACGTTTATCTTTGCAGCAATGACTGCCCAGGCCGTGAGCTTTTTGTTCATTAAAAAAGCATCTGAACTGGTGGCGCCGAGAGTATTAACGATCTACACGCTGATGCTTGGCTCTGTTGGTTTGTTCGCGGTCAGCTTTGTACTGTCTCCGTCCGGGTGGGAGTCGTATATTTCCGCTCCTGGATGGGTTTGGCTCGTGTTTTTACTTTCCGGAGTATTTGCCACCGGACTCGGCCAGATTTTATATAACGCGTCGATTTCGAAAATCGGCCCGGGGAAAACTGCCATCTTTAATAACTTTGTGCCCTTTTTCGGCCTGTTAAGCTCGGCGCTTATCCTAGGAGAAAACGTATCTCCGGCTCAGCTTGGAGGATTCATCTTCATTGTGGCCGGCGTGCTGCTTGGCACCGGGTGGGTGGATCAGCTGCTGTTAAAAAAAACGAAAACAGGCGCCTGCTAAGTATGATGCTTAGCGGACGCCTGCTTTTTTTTTGGAACCTCGTCAAAACCACCCGGGTGAAATGGATGGCATTTGACAATGCGCCGGATGGTCAAAAAGGCACCCTTCCAGAAACCGAAACGCTCAAAGGCGGTAATGCTGTACTGCGAACAGGTGGGATAAAACCGGCAGGAAGGGGGGGTGAACCGGGAGATATAACGTTGATACAGCCGGATCAGCGCCACTATCAATTTTTTCATACATACGCACTCCTATAGTCTTTTTTGCACTTAAAGCGTAGCACAAATAAAAGCAGAACTGAAAAACCCCGCCTGAACCGGCAGGGTTTAAAGCGATACATCTGTATTAACCGACGTAAAAGGAGGCTGCTGGTTCAACAACCTGGCGCAGAAGTGCTTCTTCTTCCGCGTTTAAACGTACCATTGGGAGGCGGACATCGCCGGACATGATGCCGCGCATCTCAAGAGCTGCTTTTACCGGAGTCGGACTAGGCGCCGCGAACATGGATTTCATCAGCGGCAGCAGATCGCGGTGCCGGGAAGCGGCATAGACCGGCTGTCCGTTAAAGAAGCTTTGGATCATGTCCTGCATGCTCTCTCCGGCCACATGGGCAGAAACAGAAACGACGCCGGTAGCTCCAACAGACAGCAGTGGAAGCGTCAGGCTGTCATCGCCGCTATATAAGGTGAAGTCCTGCGGCGCATGCTGCAGAATATAGGCCGCTGCTTCGAGATCCCCGCTCGCTTCTTTAATGGAGCAGATGTTTCTGACATGGGACAGCCGTACAATAGTTTCCGGTGTCATACCGGCCGCGCTTCGCCCCGGAATGTTATAAAGCATAACCGGAGTGTTAATTCCTTCGGCAATTGTACGGAAATGCTGGTACATGCCTTCCTGGGAAGGCTTGTTATAATACGGAGTAACAAGCATGACGGCATCAATGCCGGTTTTTTCTGCTTCAAGGGACAAAGCGAGTGAAGCTCTTGTATCGTTGGAGCCTGTGCCTGCAATAACCGGCACCCGGCCGTTTACAGTCTGGACGGTATGACGGAACAACGAGATTTTTTCCTCGTGGGAGAGCGTTGGGGATTCGCCGGTCGTCCCTGCCACCACAATGCTTTCTGTTCCTGTGCTGATCAAATGATTAATCAGTCTGGTTAATGCTGTGTAATCTATATCTCCGTGTTCATCAAATGGAGTCACCATTGCTGTACTCAATCTGCCAAAATTCATGTTTACTCACCCTCTTAAAAGTATAGTCTTGCCTAAAAAGAGAGGGCTTGCGGTTTCACGTCTTCGCCTCCTTCCGGACACGAAAAAAGCAACCATGGAAAGAGCCCATCGTTGCAGGAACGCTTCAGCTGTTAAGCAGAACCGCACGTGCGTGAGATAGCCCTCCATACAGAAAATCTGTATGACAGTCCCGCATTTATTCAATACGAGACCAGCGTTGAACGATTGAGTCGTCCGCAGCTTCGGCAAAAACCCCTTTCCGCTTTAATCACCAGAGCTCATTCTCTTCCTAAAGCGTACTAATAGTTTTCGCAGCCTCTAACCTCACTTCTCAAATAAAGAAGCAGGATATGAAATTAATTAACTACACTATAGCAGATAACGCCCCGAAAGACAATAGTACGGCAGAAAATCAATTGTCTTTTCTGTATTGCCTGATTTTGGCGTGAGTAAACATAATTAAATATTGTCTGTTTATCCCTTTCCCGCAGCTGTTTTAGCGGATTGCGCCCGGGGCGGGCAAAAAATTTTAAAAAACACGTTTCATTTTAGTGAATCTTTCTTATATAATGAGAGAGGGAAAACAGAACATTAGGGGGCCAATTACGTATGTCGCAGCTTCAGCAGATAGCTCTAGAACTTCCAAAAGAACTCTATACGGAAATCGAACATCTGTCCCAGTCAGAAAAGGATTCTTTTTTTCATCAGGTGTTAAAAGATCAAATTGAAAAACAAAAATCCACAGACATGCAGGAACAATTGAAGAACGGATATGCAGAAATGGCTGCACTAAATGCTGAAATATGCGCTGAATTTGAATATGCCGAAACAGAATCTACACAGACGACAGAACGACGGCTGCACGAACAAGACTAGCTGTTCATCCTGTCCGGCAGCATAAGCGCGCAACCGGAAAAGGAGGTGAATGGGTGGTTTGAGTGATTCGAAACAAAACAATCAGCATCATAAAAAAGTAGTTAAACGGGGGGACGTATTTTTTGCGGACCTGTCTCCAGTAGTTGGATCAGAGCAGGGAGGCGTCCGCCCCGTACTTATCATTCAAAATAATATTGGTAACCGCTTCAGTCCGACGGTGATTGTGGCTGCTATTACGGCACAGATTAAAAAGGCAAAGATGCCGACACACGTAGAAATTGATGCAGCCAAGCATCGGTTTGACCGTGACAGCGTTATCCTGCTCGAGCAGCTTCGTACTATTGATAAGCAGCGGTTAACTGATAAAATTACCCATCTTGATGAAGAAACCATGGAGCAGGTGCGTAAAGGTCTGGAAATAAGCCTTGGCCTGCATGAATTCAATTAAACCATCATACATAACGACTGCGGGCCCCCGCCTGCATATTGATACGTAAAACCTTTCCGGTCCCGGAAAGGTTTTTTGTTATCTTGAATTGTAATATTAAGTGCAACACCTAAAAAATAAAAAACACCCATGGTATCCCAGTGTAAAATGAAAGTACCA
>NZ_JBQOJA010000039.1:0-21507 GCF_054971385.1 Marinococcus tarijensis
ACCACGAAAAAAGAAGCCGGAGAAACATCTCCAGCTTCCGCTTAAAAGAGCTATCATTCGAATTTTGGGACAGCCCCTAACTTTCACTACTATATTCAGGCTTTTTCTTTAAAGTCATCTGCTTCTTTTTCATGCTTTTCCTGAGTGCTTTCGTCTTTATCCTTTTTAACTTTAGCCCGTTTTTTTATAAAATCCATTTCCACAGGAATATAGCCGCCTTCGTTCACCATACGGTCTATTTCACGTTCATACTCTTCGTCAATCAATCGGCGGTTCATTGGTACTCCCCCTTTTTGCAGCTGAGTTTTATCACACGACTGAACCAGGGTTTTCTGCACCATTTACTTTGTGATCTTCTATTCACATACGCGGCTATTCATCCGCATTCCCCCCTCATGTCTTTTATGTGGGTTTGAAGGCTATCTTCTTTATACTTTTCTATTCCCGTTTTTCGGCATTTTGAACAAAAAAACTCCACTGATAAAAATTTTTCAGCAGAGAGAAGTCCACAATTTTTCAATCGAGATGAAATACTTCTTCAAGCGGAGTGGTAACCGGGCTCTTATCTTCGTTTGTTTCCATTAACGGATCCATTGCTTCCCACCACTTTTGATTGATGGAGGTCGATGCCATCTGCTGCCATCGTTCTTCACTCTCTATTTCAAGATACGCAAACAGCCTGCTCGTTTCTTTTTCCAGGAAGATCGAATAGTTAGATGCTCCGTGCTCCTTTAATGCCTCTTTCATTTCCGGCCAAAGCTGATCGTGCTGTTTAATATATTCCTCTACTTTTTCCGGGTACACATACATAATGAACGACAAACGCTTCATACTCATGGTCCTTTCCTCATCAATTTTATTCCAGGAAATTCTTTCCGGTAATAAAAGAAGGAAGAATAAATTCTCCTTCCTTCAGTAACGCTCGCTTATTTAACCAGGTCTTCTTTTATTTCTGCTTCTTCGGTTGTCCCGTATCGTTCGAGCTGTATTTCCTCAAGCGACTTGTTGCGTGTTTCCGGCGCAAGGGTTAATCCCACCACCATGTGCACTACCAAAAATCCGATCATAATCGCCCCGGCTGTCTGAAAACCAAACATCGTAATCAGTGTTGGGATCGCGAGCGAAATCAAACCGACAAATACCCGGGCAGTACAGAAGAGAAGTCCCTGTGCCGCTGCACGGTATTTTGTATGAAACAGCTCGGCTGACCACAGACCATAAAATGCCTGTGCACCAAAGCCTGCTGCCAGTCCCCAGAGAATAACGAAAACGAGCAGTTCTAAAGTACCCATGCCACCGAATGAAAGTACTGTCCAAGCTACAATACCCATCACGGCGCTTACTCCAAAGATAAGCTTGCGGTTTACCCTGTCACCCAGTTTAATGAATACAAAATAGGTGGAGAATACGGTCAGTCCCCAGAGAAAAGCTTGCAGGAGATTAGCCTGGGCTCCCGACAGCCCTCCTACCGTTTCGTAAATATATGGCATAAAATAACCCATTACGCCGGCAACCATATTCCAAAATGTATACACACCGACAAGTAAAGTAATCGCATGCAGATTAGCACGATTCGTAAACAGTTCTTTCATGTTTTCCTTGCTGAAGATTCCGCCTTTATTTTTTACACGATCTTCTTTCTTTTGCTTCTCCCAAATCGCGGACTCTTCAATTTTCCGCTGAAAGAGCCAAGTAATAAAAGCGATTACAAAAAGCTGAAAGAAAATAATTCGGCTTCCAAGCAGTCCTAATGGGGCCAGGATTACAGACAATATAAAGACGACTGCAGGTCCCATGGACCAGGCAAACTGCCCCCAGCCAACACGGGCAGCCCGTTCTTTTTCCGGCGCTTCTTCAGCAATGTACGTCCACGAAGGCGGGATACCCGCACCAACGGAAATACCGGTAATCACGTAGCCGACAAGAAGCATCGGAAAGGAAAAAGAAAAAACAATAAGTAGGATACCCAGCATGTACACGAGCAGATTGTACTTATAAATGAACTTTCTTCCATACCGGTCTACCAAAAAACCGCTGACAAGCGCCCCAAGTGCAGCCCCGAACCCGTTGGCACTAAGCGCTCCAAGCAGTCCTACAGTGGCGTCTGTAAGACCCAGGTACTGGACCCATAGGGCAAGTCCCGCAGCACCTGCTACAATGGAACCTGCTTCGAGATAGTTCGACATAGATACAGAAAGAGTGGCTGCGAGGCTTCCTCTTTCCACTTTTTTCATCCCAATTCCTCCTTAAAAGTGACAGATTTATTGCTTTGCCGGCCTCCTTACAACAATCAAAAAACACCCACTTAAGCATTGTCTTTTTGTTTGTTTATGTTGTTTTTATTTGTATTTTTTATTGTAAAGGCTTACATAAATGAAAGTCAACAATTTTTTATTGTTATTCTCCTTCTATTCTTTTTTATTTTTATTAAAAGCAAAATTGGGCAAAAAATCTTTTTGCATATTTAAATCCTCCCCGGCTCTTTTATGTTATTTTTAATGTTGGATAGTTGTTTGAAACGTTTAATTTACTGCAGTCAGGAAATAAAATATGAAGAATACGCCAGTGGAGGGTACTTATGATAGCGGTTATTATATTATTTTTATTCGTTTCCTTCTTTTTATCCGGAAGCGAAACAGCTTTAACAGCAGCAAACCGGGCGCGAATGCAGTCCCGCGCCGACGAAAACGATAAACGGGCGAAAAATTTATTAAAGCTGACGAGAAAACCGGATGAGTTAATTACAGCCATCCTGATTGGAAACAACATCTCCAATATTATGCTTCCTACCCTCGTTACCGTGCTTGCCCTGAATTACAATTTTTCTGTCGGTATCGCTACTGCTATTTTGACGTTTGTACTTATCATTTTCGCAGAAGTTCTTCCTAAATCTATTGCTGCTACCTTTGCCGATAAGGTGGCCTACATAGTAGCCCCGGTGATTGCAGTGCTCGTATTCATTTTTAAGCCGCTCACGTTTTTACTGAATTCTTTTACACGCGGGGTGATCAAACTGATCACCCGGGGCGAAGGGCCCTCACAGACATATTCGCGTGAGGAGATCAAAACGATGGTCGACGTGGCCTCTTCGGAAGGGACCTTTGAGAAGCAGGAGCAGGACCGGATTAAGCGTGTAATTGATTTTTACCGCAAGGATATACGTGACGTATTAAAGGTTCCACGTATGGAAATTACCGGGATCCCGATCGAAAGCGATTTTCAGGAAGTGCGGGACATCACCATCAATCACAATCATACCCGGTATCCGGTATATAACGATAATATGGATCATATCGTCGGTGTCTTTCATGCCAAGCTGCTCCTTATCTGGGCTGAACAAAGCGACAAAACCCTTAATGATTTTATTGATAACAATCCTTTGTATGTAGTAGAGACCAATTCTGTCGACAACGTGTTTAAACGGATGCTTAACGAACAGAAGCACCTTGCCGTCGTCCTCGATGAATACGGCGGTACAATGGGTATAGTCACTCAGGAGGACATTATCGAAGCAATGATCGGCCAGGAAATTGAAGACGAGCACGATACCCGCTCCGAGCAGCTTATTGAGGAGCTGACCGACGAGGTTATCATCTGCGATGGGAAGCTATCCATCAGCCGCTTCAACGAAATCTTTAATACCCGGGTCGAAGAAGAAGAGGATATCATTGCCGGACTGCTGTACCGGGAGCTCGACCATATTCCTGAAGAGGGAGAAACCCTCCAGTATGAAAATCTTCATTTTGAAGTGCTGACCATGGATAATAATCAGATCAAACGCGTACGTGTCGTAAAAGAAGAGGAAGAAGAGGAAGACTAATACACTTGAACCCGGAGAATTACTCTCCGGGTTTTTGTTTACATATTACTGATGCATCAGTACTTTAAGCACGTAAACTTTTAGTAGCTTTTCCCAGAAAACATGATAATCTGAAGGTAGCTGTAAAAATCGAAAACTTTTTCTGCCAAGACAGGAAAAGAAGCAAAGAAAAAGGAGTCTTTTCCGTAATGGAAGAGGCTCCTTTTAAAATGCGTCCATGAACTAATATATGAAAATAAACTTTAATAGGAAACAAGGAGCTTTTTGCCGTGTACTGTAGTCCTAATTTCAATGTATACGAATTCTATACCTTTATCGGGGGGAATTAAAAGCTTTTTTCGGGATTCCCGGGCAATTCAAGAAGAATTTACCTTTCTCCGTGAATGTATATGCGACCAAACTCACTGGTCCTTTTACTTTGATTGCTCCTATGGATTTCGGTATGATGGATGCATTCATTCCGTAGGGGGCAGGGCAATGCGCAAAACCATTTACATTCATGTAGGTTATCACAAAACAGCTACTACTTTTCTGCAGAAAAGCATTTATCCTAAATTGAAGCACCAAATTACATATCTTTCCCGGGGGCATATACAGCCGGATTTGTACAAAATACGCCATAAAAAATTATCGGATAAAGCTACCAATGATTTACGCAGCGGGTTTGAGTCAATGATGGAGACGGGAAAACCGCTCCTCATTTCGTACGAGGGTCTCTCCGGCAACCCAATGTCCACGAAAAAAAAGGTCAAAGACAACTACGCCATTTTAGAGGATCTCCGCCGGATCTTCCCTGAAGAAAGCTATGACGTGCATATTATTGTTGGAGTACGTCGGCAGATTGATCTTCTCACTTCCCTTTACGTGCAGTATATTCATCAGGGTGGATACAAGCAGGCCGCTGCCGTGTTTGAGGAGTGGGAGCAGCTGGGAGTACTCGACGGCTACTATTATTTCAGCTATATGGAGCGTGTCACGCAATTGTTTGGCAAAAACAACTATTATCTCATGCAGTACGAGCAGTTCCGGCAAAATGAAATGCAGGAAATCAAAGGACTTTTGCAGTATATGGGTATTGAAAAAGTGCCCTCCTACAGCAACACAAAAGTAAACCGGAGCTATGGCACGATGCAGGTGAAGGCTGCCAGGAAGATCAACTATTTTTTAAAAACTCCGTTTAACCCCGAAGCCCCTGTTCCAACAAAAAGAGGAAAGCCTCTATCCCGAAGGCTGCTGCAGAACCGGGCGAGCTTTATGCTGCACCACCAAAAATATTTTCTCCCAGATTCTCTTCAGCAGGTACTTCAGGCAAAGTATCAAAGCGACAATCAATTGTTCTTTCGTCATTACGGTATTGATTATACGAAGAAAGAAATTTAATAAACACTGTCTTCAACGGCTGTTTCCGGCTTTCTTCTGTTTGTGATTAAACCGTACCTTTCCGGGGTAAAATTATTTAAACATCCTGAAGGAGGCTGAGATATGTATGAACAGGAACATAGAAAACGAGGCTGATAAATCCAGCCGTTTATTTTTAACAATCACTAAAAAACCTCTTCTTTCTACTTCTATTGTTTATGGTGTCATGCTGACCGCCATAGCGATTATTGGCATAGCTGGAAAAGACAAAAATTCACATTAACCAGAGAATCAAAAATAGTTAAAGGAGACCCGTTTGTCCCGGGTCTCCTTCTTTAATGCCCTGCCTGCCACGGACGGGGTGTCCGCTGTATGGTTCTTTGTTTTGCGGGCAGATCTTTCCGCTGTACTATTTTAGGCTGCATTCCGTTTTCAACCCTCGATTTTACTTTCGTATCCATTTTTGACAGATTCACCGGCTGGAATATTCTCCGTGCCGTTTCCGCGCATGAAGGACACGGGGCTTCGTTGACCCGGGCTCCCTTTGACACAATCCAGCTTTCGAACGTACCACACGTCCGGCATTCAAAGGTGAACTGGGCCATACTAATCAAGCTCCGGCAAAATATTTTTATAAAATATATCCTTAGGCAGGGCGAGCGTGCAGCAGGCATTCGGTATATCCACGACGCCTGCTACAGTGCCTTGTACCGGCGCAGTACCCAGGAGCATATAAGCCTGCTCTCCTGTATAACCGAGGGTTTTCAGAAAATCAATCGCATTCAGGCACGCATTCCTGTAAGCAACGTTAGCATCCAGATAGGTCTGCGTTCCCGAGAACTCGTTCACCGACACGCCTTCAAAAACCAGAAACTCGTTATAATGCGGCATAACCGGCCCTGGCTTAAAGACGGGATTACGTTTAATACGATGTTTTTCCATGCCGTTCTTTATCACGTGCACTTTCAGATCAATCCAGCCAGGCATTTCAATTCCGCCGCAGAACGTAATTTCTCCATCCCCCTGCGAGAAATGAAGATCTCCTACGGAAAGCTTCGCTCCATCTACAAACACCGGAAAGTATACCCTTGAACCCTTCGAAAGGTTCTTAATGTCACAGTTTCCCCCGTTTTCCCTCGGCGGGACCGTTCTTGCTCCTTCGGCGGCGACCCGTTCGAAATCCTCCCCTTTAAGTTCACCAAGTACGACTGAATCCTTCGTTGGAAGATTCGCAAGAGGCGGCACCCGATCAGGATTTGTATCCACCAGCTCCTTCTCTCTGCGGTTCCATTCATTCAGCATGTCCTGTGACGGAGCCACGCCGATCAGCCCCGGATGAATAATGCCTGCAAACTTAACATTCGGCACATGTCTCGAAGTCGCATAAATACCTTCAAAATCCCAAATAGATTTGGCAGCTTCCGGATAATGGTCCACTAAAAAGCTTCCGCCATTTTCTTTGGCGAAAATACCGTTAAATCCCCATTCATGCGAGTGAAACGTTCCGATATCCAAAATATCAACAACGAGCAGGTCCCCCTCCTCCACGCCGTTCACGTGCACCGGCCCGCTTAGTACGTGCACACGGTCAAGGTTCACATGTTTAATATCCGAAGGGTCATCATTGTTGCTGATCTGGCCATCGGTCCAGTCCAGGCATTCCATCCGGAACGTCTCTCCCGGTTCTACAGAAAATGCGGCAGGAATATCCGGGTGCCAGCGATTGTGCCCCGGGGTCGTCTGCTGGTCCATTGTTTTATTGAGGTCTACTTCAAACAGTTTTTTCGGCATATAAAATCCTCCTGTTTATAAAAATAGCCGGAGACACGGCAGACGATATTTAAATTTTCTGAAAATATTAGATGAAAAAGGGGGACTCCCCCCCCCTTTTTTCTACTTCCTATGCCAAAGTAATCGACTCATCCGCATAGACGCTTTGAACAGAGCGGATAATCTCTATGCCATCATCCATTGGACGCTGGAACGCCTTGCGCCCCATAATCAGTCCCATCCCGCCGGCACGCTTGTTAATTACCGCTGTTTTTACAGCATCCTCCAAATCCGATTCTGCAGAACCGCCGCCGGAGTTGATTAATCCAGCCCGTCCCATAAACGAGTTCATTACCTGATAACGGGTCAGGTCAATTGGGTGATCGCTTGTCAGCTCTGAATAAACCTTGTCGTGCGTTTTGCCGTAGCCGACAGCCGTATAGCCGCCGTTGTTGGTCGGCATCTTCTGTTTCACAATATCAGCCTGCAGACTTGCTGATAAATGGATCGCCTGACTCGTCAAGTCCGAGGCAGTGTGGTAATCCGTGCCGTCTTTTTTAAAGCCTGGGTTACGCAGATAGGCCCAGAGAATAGTGCCGAGACCGAGCTGATGAGCCCGTTCAAAGGCCTTCGTTACTTCCTGGATCTGCCGGTCACTCTGCTCGGAGCCAAAATAGATCGTCGCCCCGACGGCTACGGCACCCATGTTGTAGGCCTGGTCAACAGAGCCGAACATAATCTGGTCGTGCGTTTCCGGGTACGTTAACAGTTCATTGTGGTTAATTTTGGCAATGAAAGGGATCTTGTGCGCATAATCCCTTGCGATCGAGCCAAGTGCCCCGACCGTTGAAGCTACCGCATTACAATTACTTTCCATCGCAAGCTTCACAATGTTTTCTGGATCAAAATACATCGGATTCGGAGCAAATGAAGCGCCTGCCGAGTGCTCAATGCCCTGGTCCACCGGCAGAATGGACAGATAACCCGTCCCGCCGAGCTGTCCGTGATCAAACAAGCTCTGCAGATTGCGCAGAACTACCGGAGAACGATCTGTCGATTTGTATACCCGGTCGACAAAGTCAGGCCCCGGCACATAGAGGTTTTCTTTCGGTACCGTCTTGCTTTCATGATTTAATAAGTAATCCGCGTCCTGTCCTAATATTTCCTTCGTTGAAGCCATCATGATACCTCCTCACCAGTTTAGGAAATTCTTCTTACCTAATTCCCTTTTTAGGGAAGAACATAAACAAATTTTCGAAAGATTTTATGAAAGGCTCAGCCTCTGGACAAATATTTATATGAATGATTTCCGCTTTAAGTATACGACTTTTTAGGATTGTGACGATATATATAACAATTACTCTTCCTTAATTTAAACTCCTATACTGCAATCAACTTTTTTCGCTGGAAAGGGCGTTTCTTATGAAAATAAATTATTTGTTTGTGATGTTTTTTTTGTATATGTTCCTTGGTATTTTCATAGGAATCGGCTTTGCTGTCCTTATGCCGGTGGTCATCCCCATACCCGGCTCTTTTTTACACATGTTTTATATCGCTTCGGTTACAGCCGGCGTTGCACTCGGACTTTTGAATTACCTTCTTTTCTTCGGTTTTGTACGCAGGTGTATCTTTCACTTTCAGGCTGTATTGACCTCTGTGCGAAACGGAGACCTGAGCGCCCGGGCCTCCTTTCAAAGTACCGGAATGATTGGTCGTTTAAATGCCGATTTGAACCGTACCATTGCCCACCTTGAAATAACCAAAGAAATGGCCGGCCGCGACGATTTAACAAAGCTGCCCAACCGGGCTGCCCTGCAGCAGTTTTTTCAGGAAATCTCCGAAGCGCGTCTTCCTTGTGCTTCAATTCACTGCCGGCAGGATTGCCAGCGCCTGCTTTCCGGAACAGCATCTTTATCGTATAGGCGGAGATGAGTTTGTCATTATGGAACGAACCGGAACAAATAGCGGAAAAAGCACGCAGCTGACCCAAAGCCGTATAGATCAGCAGCTCCGGGTCCCCCTATACAGATGGGGAAAATACTTTTACGATCACCGTCAGCGTTGGAACTTACGCCTCTCTGAACCAAGAGGAGGATTTCGCCGCCGTGCTGCATAAAGCCGATCAGGCAATGTATAAAAACAAACGTCAAAAGCGCGAAATTATACTTCCCTAAAGCGAGTAAATACGGGAAGCCTTTATTCCGCCGAAAAACCCCTTCACAATTTCTTCATTTTTACAGTAACAATGGCCTATACTTTTCAGCCTAATTTATATCGATAAATGTCTGTAGAGTTAATTCTTTTTGTCTGCTTAATATTTCCATTCCATCATTCTTACAAAAAGCAGAAATAAAAGAACAGCAGCTGTATTTTTCGCAGGGGGAAGTATGATCACATTAACTTAGAGGGGTGTATGGAATGAAGGGATGGTTCAACTTCAAAAGTCTTCGCGCAAAAATCTTAACCGGTTTTTTGTCACTTGTAGTGCTGGTAACAGCACTCGGGGTTTATAATTTTTACGCTAACAGCAAGGCGAATGCCGAAACCGAAGGCATCGTTGAGGAGCAGCTTCCGCTGTTAATCGCTGACGAAAAGCTTGCTTTTAACATGGCCCAGCGTGTTGCTTTATCCCGTGGGTACGTTTTATTCGGCGACGAGGAATTCAAAAGCAGCTTCATGGAATATACTGAGGAGAGCGCTGCACTGGAAGAGGAAACGCTGGCCAGCTTCGAGTCCGCTGAATTAGAAGCACTAACAGCACGAAGCATTGAATGGGAGCAGATTATTACCTCAAAGGTTTTTCCAGCCTATGAGGCAGGAAATGAAGAAGAAGCTAAACAAATTTTAAACACAGAAGCCAAGCCGCTAGCCCGCGAGGTTATGACCGGCTTTGAAGAATTAGCCACAGAGAGAGAAGAATTGATCACCACAGCAGGGGAAAATACGCTTGAAAGCGGCAGGAACATGATGACTACCGGCACTATTGTTTCCCTCCTGGTGATCATTGCCGGCGTGGCAATTGCCTTTTTCATGGCGCGTACAATTTCTGCCCCGATCAAGGCAGTTATGCAGCGGATGCAGTCCATTGCCGATAGCGACTTGAGCCAGGAGCCGATGCAGACTACGGCACGCGATGAAACCGGCAGGCTCGTCCTCGCTGCCAACCAAATGAACAACAACATGGCCCAGCTGCTTACGCAAATTAAAACGATGTCCGCAAATGTATCGGGCCAGAGTCAGAATTTATCCCATTCTGCCAACGAGGTGAAGGCAGGATCCCAGCAGGTGGCAGTTACAATGGAGGAGCTTGCTTCCGGGGCAGAATCACAGGCGACAAGTGCCAGCAGCATTGCCTCTTTAATGAGTGATTTTACAGAAAATGTTTCTGATGCCCATACAAAGGGCGAAGACGTTCGCAACGCCTCGACTCATATTTTGTCTATTACAAATGAAGGTCGCGAGCTGATGGATAATTCGGTTCATCAAATGGAAAAAATCGATGCTATCGTGAAAAATGCCGCTGTGAAGGTGGAAGGACTTGATAAACAGTCCCAGGAGATTTCAAAATTAGTGTCTGTCATTAATGATATTGCTAACCAGACCAACCTGCTTGCTTTAAATGCAGCCATTGAGGCTGCCCGGGCTGGCGAACAGGGGCGCGGCTTTGCCGTGGTCGCTGATGAAGTCCGGAAGCTCGCCGAGCAGGTCTCTGCTTCCATCACAGATATTACCGGCATCGTAGAAGGAATCCAGAACGAATCTTCCTCCGTCACTGCATCTCTGCAGTCAGGCTATAAAGAGGTGGAAATCGGCACCACCCAGATCCAGACTACCGGCGAAACCTTTAATACTATTAATACCGCTATTCAGGAAATGGCAGAAAACCTTCAATCTGTTACTCAAAATCTGGCAGCCATCTCTTCAAGCAGCCAGGAAATCAATGCTTCTATTGAAGAAATAGCGTCAGTATCCGAGGAATCTGCTGCCGGAGTTGAACAGACTGCGGCTTCCGTCCAGCAGACGAGCAGCTCCATGGAGGAAGTTTCCGCTAATTCGGAAAACCTTAACGATCTTGCCCGCCAGCTGAACGCTGAAGTAGATAAATTTAAGCTGTAACACAAGCAGAAAGGCCCGGAGATTTTTTCTCCGGGCCTTCTTTGTTATTCAAGATCTGTTTTACGATTCAGCGGCGTTACTGCCGGTCCTTCAATAACTTCTCCGTCATAGGAAAATCTCGAGCCATGGCACGGACAGTCCCAGCTCCGTTCTGCATTGTTCCAGGAGAGGTCACAGCCCATATGCGTACAGGTGGTGTCGACAACATACAGTTGGCCCGTTTCGTCTCTGTAAGCGCCTGCCTTGCCGTCTTCCGTATTAATTAAAGCTCCTTCATCATTCTCCAGGTTCTTTTCTTTATCCCCTCTGTTGGCCTTTCCTTTAATCATTTCTTTTCCTACGTCCATGTTTTCAGAGGCAAAGGATTGAATGTTTTTCTTTTTCAGCTCGGAGCGTGTCGGATCAAAAGCTTCTTTATACACATTTTCATTACCGAGTACATAATCAGCGAGCATTTTCCCTGCTGCTTCACTGTTACTCATGCCCCACTTCATAAATCCGGTGGCAGTAAAAATCTGTTCTTCCCCGGACGTCATTGGCCCCACATAGGGCATTTTATCCAGAGTGATCATATCCTGTGCCGACCAGCGGTAAGGCACCGTCTGCAGACCGAAGTACTCTTCACCAAAGCTGCGCAGCGCTTCGTACCGTTCGAACGTATTCGTTTTATTTTTTCCGGACGTGTGTCCTTCCCCGCCAATTAAAAGCAGATTCTCTCCGTTTTCATCCTTTGCTGTACGAATCGACCGCGAAGGGGAATCTACACTGATATACATATGCTTTGGCATCGTCTGAACTTTTGCCCCAATGATGTAGGAACGCTCTACATGCAGACGACTGTAGTATTTTCCCATACCATCGTTAAAGGGGAAATGACTTGTTACCAAAAGGTAGTCACTGGTAACTGTGCTGTCGTTGTTTGTGTTCACCACTACTTTCCCATCGCTTTTATTCACATCAGCTGCACGTGTATTCTCATACACACGTCCGCCAAGACGAACAACCTCTTCAAGAAGGGCCCGGTAATAATGCACTGGCTGAAACTGAGCCTGGTCACGGATAACGAGAGCCCGCTCGACAGCGTACGGAAGATCATGTTCGTCAGCAGCATCGCCGCCGTTTACATTTAACAACCGGTACGCCTCTGCTTCCTTCTCCATCACTTTTTTCTGCTGCTCGCTTTTCGTATAAATAAAAGCGTCCCGCTCCTCCCATTCACAGTCAATATCAAGCTCAGTAACCCGCTTGCGCATATCGCTGATCGCCTGTTCGTTAGCTTCAAAGTACTGGCTTGTTTTTTCCCGGCCGTGATTCTGAATGAGTTCATCGTACACCATCCCGTGCTGGGAGGATATTTTGGCCGTTGTATTCCCGGTTGTTCCTTCAAGCACCCTGCCCGCTTCCAGCAGCACCACCTTCGTTCCGGCCTTTGCTAAATAGTAGGCTGCTGTGATGCCGGCTGCCCCGGCTCCTGTGATAGTCACTTCAGCCGTGTCTTCTCCACTGTGTGCAGGCATGTTTGTAGCTTCGCTTTCCTTCAGCCATAAAGAATTCGGATATAAAGGGACATGTTTATCGTTAGTCATTGCAGTTCCTCCTTATAGTTATTCAGGCTGCCGGTGCTTCTTCCTGCCTGGGACGAGCCGCTTTGTACCAGTGCCAGCAGAGAATCACCATAATGGCAATATCCACCGCATCGCCCCCGTAATACATCAGCATCGAACCCGCCTGAGCAGATTCCTGCCCGACTCCGGGAGGCGGAGATGCATATAAATACTTGGACAAAATACCGTGGCCTGCAAGAGCTGTTACAAGCACCCCGGACCGAAACAGAAAAGAGTACCGGTGCGGCGTTGGATCGATATAAATAATAGAAGCTGTAAATACATATCCCGCTAAGAAAATATGAATATGAACGGCGGTATAAACTAGAGCGGACTCATGCATCGACGCGTATAATCCAGTCGTATACAAAAGCCACAGGCCTCCGATGTTTAGTACTGTGGCCGTCACCGGATGAGATACTATTGCCACAAAGCGGCTCCGCAGTAATTTAGCCAGCTTTTTCGCTGAAGGCACCGGGAGAGTGCGGAGAGCAAGCGTCACCGGGGCCGCAAGCACCATGCAAAGCGGAGCCAGCATACCAAGCAGCAAATGACCGGTCATATGAATGACAAATGAATCATGAGCCATCCGGGGAAGCGGCCCAAGCACCGAAATGACTGCCGCCGCTGTGCCGGAAGCAAACAGCCCAATGCGGTATACCGGCCATCCATTGTCACGAAAAGCCGCAGCAAGATACAGGAGACAGACAACGACAAAAGGGGCTGCAAGCACACCTTCTGCAAAATAATGTGAATTAGCCATCAGTTTATACAGCAGCTCTCTGCTTTTTTATCCGAGAAGTTTGTCTCCATATGATTATCCCGGCAATAAGAAGTACGAACGCACTGATGTTCCATACTAGATCATATGGCAGAATGTCCACACCGTATCTTATTTGATGGATGCCCATCCACTTATGCTGAACGATCCCATCATACAGCTGAAAGAAGCCGACTCCGGTTAACATTCCCCCGATCCACCGGCGCAGCCAGAAGCTCTGCCGGCGCCGGAGGTCAGCAAGCATAAACAGGGCAGCTACTGTAGCAAACCAGCTGAATGCATGAAAAAAACCATCTGAAACGATCCCGACAGCCGTGGTCGATAAATCGTAAAAATGATGCCAGCTCAGCAGCTGGTGAAAAACTACTTCATCTATAAAAGCGATGAGCCCGAGACCGAAAAAAAGGCCGGATAACAAGTTTCTTCCGGCATAATTCGCCTGGTTTCTCCGAAGCATCGCTTCGTTTTTTTCTGACATGACTAAGCCTCCTACGTTACATATCCGTTTTCACACGATTGCTCGAAAAAAGCACGTGCGTGCCCAGATAAAAATGAAACATATATTCTGCTATTCCCATCAGCACAGCGGCTGCTATTGCTGCAAGCAGCACCGTGCCTGAAAAGGAAATCACAATCCCTGCAATTAAAATAATCACAAATACCAAACCGGTATCTACAGCCGCTGCGATCAGGCTTTTCACACGGGGCAGCAGCACAATATCACCGAGCGGATAGCTGAGTGCCCCGATAATAATAGTGAGCACCAGCACACTCCAAACAGAGACCCCGTTTGCGATACTGAGCACCAAAAATAATAAGGCCGCCGTCATCAGCCCTTTTCCGGCTAATGCTTTAACGTGTTTCATGTTCTCCCCCTTTCTGAAACTAAGATAAAACGCAAAAAGCCAGGGAAAGACGTATCTCTTTTCCTGGCTTACCGCAAGGCTTTTGTCCCGCGATTGCTACCTTCGTTTATTCAGTTAATGCTTGACTATCTTTCTATTTCCTTAAAACTCATCTACATAAACACTCTTTTAATCATTGGAGCGAGCGCTGGGCCAATGAGCAACAGGCTTAAGATGAGGTTATTACTCTCATGTCGTTCTATTATGACCGGAAAAAATATTGCAGTTTTTCAAGCGACTTTTCGGCATATTCATTAACACAATCTATTCTGGACTTTTTTTCTTCTGAAGGAAATACATTCAATTCCGGCGCCAGGCATTCTACTGTAATTGTTGAGTCGTACCCTGTTTCTTTAATAGCCTCGGCGATCGCCTCCCACGGAAGCCTTCCGTACCCGAGGCCCTGCCGGTTAGTGTCTGCCACATGTATATGGCTGAGGGCTGGGCCAAGATGATGAAAAGGGGTCTCCATGCTGCTCTCCTCAATGTTCATGTGAAAAGTATCAAGCATCGTCGTCACAAATGGATGTCCGGTTTCTTTCACGAGCACAAGCGCCTGCCAGCCGGTATTAATAATACAGCTTTCGTAACGATTTAACGGCTCAATTACCAAAGCAACGTTTCTTTCTTCTGCATAGGGAGCTATTTCCTGAAGCGATAAAACTGCTGCTTCCCATTCTTCTTTGCCGTTTCCTTCCGGCTTTGATTTGCCAGGGGCACATGGGGAGATCACCATATATTCTGCACCAGCCCGGTATGCACGGCTAATCTGTTCTTTAAAATAATGTACAGCTGTTTTTCGCATGGCGGGATCAATCTGTGATAAATCTGTTTCTTTCCGAGGCCATCCTGCATCCGCACACAGGCCTCGGATACGGATCCCGAGAGCTTCCGCCAGCTGAGTTAATTCCTCCCAGTTATAGTCCTTCGCGTGGATTTCAATTTCATCGTATCCCATGGAAGCTGCGTCACGCATTGTCTGTTCAATTGGCTGATCTCCAAAGATCCAGCTGCATATCGAAAATTTCATCTCATTCTCCCCTTCACTATTATGCTGACCTTCTAATATATTCCTTGTCCAGCTATTCTATAAGCATGATTTTAATCAAATATAAAACAAAGAACCAGCGGCTCGTTACCGCTGGTTCTTCTTAAACGTCTTCTGAGAAAACGTGTCCGCCGATTTCATAATCAACGGTCTTCGTTTCCCAGAGCCAGTTGTCCTTCGGCACATCTTCACTCCAGAAAAACAATGAATCCCCTACCGGCTCCGATCCATTCAGAGCCTCCTCCGTTGCTTCTTCTGCACGCCCGGAAGGAGATTCTTCTATACTTCCGTTAGCTACTACCTGGAACTGGTTTTCTTCGTATATGACACTCTCGACATCGTCTGGGAAGGTTTCAGATTCAATGCGGTTCAAAATGACACTTGCTACGGCCACCATGCCTTCAAAAGATTCATCTTTGGCTTCTGCATGAACAGCCCGTTCAAGCAGCTCTTCATTTTCCACCTCAGGCACTTCACTCGAGGCGACTCTTTCTTCTTCCGGTTCAGGTGCCTTTGCTTCCTGTGCTGTTTCTTCTTCTGCAGCACGTTGCTTTTCTTCTGCTTCCTGCTCGGCTGTCTGGCTTCGTTCGTGAACATTGTAGACTAAAAAGCCTAACAGAGCAGCAAAAACAGCTAGCGCTCCCATGACGGTGTACATAGAATACTGCCTGGACATCGTAATCACCCTTTATCAGTGAGGCAAGATTATTGTTCCTATGATGGCGGCAAATGACAGGTCTGTCATCATTTTACCACCTTGCTTCCAGGAATAATAATTTCCACTGACGGCGTATTCGGCTGTTTTTTGCTGTAATACGTGAAGAAAAGTCATAGGCACAGAAACAGGCATTGTAATTCCATCATAAAGGCATACACGTCCTCCTGCATCTTTTTTAGGAAGAAGATTCCTCGCGTTTTTCCGATTTCGCACGTTCATTGCGAATACGCTGACGGTAGCCGTAGGTCGCTTTGAGCACCGTTTCTTCACTTTCAAGGCCTGCCCCAAGCGCCCCTCCAAGCGTGGCTACCGTGCAGGCAAGCCAGGATATTTTCAGATAGGTCGCAAAACTCACTGCTCCCTGTAAATTCAATGCCAGCTGTGAGCCCGGAATAAACAACAGAGAAACAACTAAAAACATCACAAATAAAATAATATAATAATGAATAATGGCAATTCCAATGGTGGAAGCCGTAGCTTTATTATAGGAGCGAACTAAAAATTTGGATTCTGCCTTTGACTCTTTTTCCCACAATCCATGGGCAACAATAAACCATACAGTCATTGCCACCATTGCCGTAAACATAACAGCAAGAAAGCGCCAGAAGCCATAGGTGTCGCTCAGCATCCAGAAACTAGGAAAGATCAGTCCATAAGCTCCGGTAGCAAAGGCTAAGGCAATTACGCGCTTAAATGCCGGAAAAATCGTCCAGGGCCGGTTTGCCAGCACCATGCCGGAAAGCAGCCTCGTGCGTCCTCTCATATTCAGGTTAGCGTAGAATCGGACATGCTGGCTTTCCTCTTCATTAGAATACACCGTCCGTTTAATCGGGGAAAAACGCTCATACAAACGGCTGCCCATCAATTCCCTTGATCCTCTTCCCCGGACGTGGTAGGAATGCTCTTCTTCATGATTCTCAAGCTGCTCCTGATTTTCTGCGATACGTTCATTTTGCCGTTCCCGGTCTTCCTCGGAGCTTCCGTGGTGCATTTCATTTACAAGCTGCATCATTGCCTCACGGACACGCTTTTTCATTGGCATTGCCCCAAGAGACGGGAGGGAAATAAGCCCGATTTCACGATCCGAACTGGCGTCAGCTATCACCAGTTTTTTACCGTCTATAATTGGCAGATCCGTAAAGCAGAGGACATAATCCCATTTATGCTTTTGTTTATGCTTTTGTGCCTCCTCAATCACCGGCTCTGATTCTTCTATCACTCCGGCAAAAGGGTCAAGAACCACTTCTACCTTCCAGCTTCTGCGGTCATCTACATAGTTTTTGAGCAGATCAGGCAGCTCTTCCGCCATCTCGTTGCCAATTTCCTTTGGCAGCTCCGGAGCAGCTATCAATCCGAGTGTATAGCTGTCCGGCGAATGTTTATTTTTCTTCGAAGCCACAGGTGATCCTCCTTTCTATAAAATATTTTAAAATTAAGGTCAAGGATAAGGTACCATACTTTGTCCCTTTTCCATACATACATTTTTTATTATGCACATGTTATAGATAAAAGAAAATGAGGAATATTCTTTTAGGTTCATTATTAATAACAAGGAGGTGAACCGAAGCTAAGTGCTTCGGCCGCTATGAAGCTGACAGAAACCATGCACGTTCTCGAGCTTTCCGTGCCCCAGGGAAAAGATACCATGGTATTACACTTAACCCTCATGAATAACGAGGGCCGTCTTATTCTCTTTGACACAGGTATGCCTGGGTACGAGGAAGAAATATACGAATTGATACGAAAAGAAAATTTGAATCCCGACCACCTTGATACTATCATCTTAACCCATCAGGACATTGATCACATCGGGAGTCTCCCGGAAATTCTTCACGACCATCCCAAGCTGCGTGTCCTCATGCACTCTGAAGATAAACCCTACGTAGACGGGGAAGAACCGTTGATTAAACTCAGCAGTAACGCCAAAGCAAACCTTATTGACACCCTTCCGGAGGAAAAACGTAACAGGGTTGGCTATATGCTCGATAAAACTGAACCCTCGCTTATCAATGAAACCGTGGAAGAGGGAAATAACCCTGTGGCAGAGCTGACCGCAGTTCATACGCCCGGTCATGCTCCCGGCCATATCAGCCTGTATCATGAAAACAGTCATACGCTTATTGCCGGCGATGCTTTGACTGCTGAGGATGGCGAACTTTTCGGACCCCGTGCAGAAGTCACGCCCGACATGGAACAAGCTCACCGTTCCCTCGAAAAATTGCTCGACTTTGATATGACTACCGCAGTTTGTTATCACGGCGGCATAGTACACGGTGACATTAATCAAAAAATCCGGGAGATTTTATCCTGAACGAAAAAAGCACCTCCGCAGCTGACGGAGGTGCTTTTGTTTGTGCTTTGATTAAGAGTTTTCGATATCCTCCCGTATCCGTTGCCGGCGCTCTTCTTCCTCCCGAAGTCTCGTTTCCCTGTAATCCTTTCGTACGGATTTCAGTAAGGAAATAGCGGAGATGAACAGGACGATAGAGAATGGCAGGGCCCCGATAAGAGAAACCGTCTGCAATCCGTCAAGACCGGCGCTGATAATCAGCACAGTGGCTAAACCGGCGATTAATGCGCCCCAGATTACTTTTAAGAGCATTGATGGGTTCGTGTCCCCGTTGGAGGTCATCATGCCCAGTACAAATGTGGCAGAGTCTGCTGATGTTACAAGGAATGTAAACAGCAGGCAGATCGACAGGACGGAGAGCAGCGTGCCAAGCGGTATGTTATCGAGCATGGCAAACATGGCCCGTGTCGTATCCTCCGCAACAATGCCCGCTATATCAGTACCCTGAAATAAATCCAGGTTAATCGCGGTGCCGCCGAAAATACCAATCCATATCATTCCGATAAACGGCGGAGCGACCATAACACCAAGGACAAATTCCCGGAGCGTACGACCTTTGGAAATACGGGCTACGAACATACCCACAAATGGAGACCAGGCGATCGTCCAGGCCCAGTAATAAATCGGCCAGTCCTGCACCCACGTGCCATCTGTATAGTTTTCCATACGTAGACTTGCCTGGAAGAAGTTTTGAATATAATCACCAAGACCCATCGTAATCGTTTCAAAAATAAAGCCGGTAGGTCCGATAAACAGTACGGATATCATTAAAAATAATGCCAGGCCCAGGTTCACATTACTTAAATATTTAATCCCGCGGTCCAGACCGGAGATGGTCGAAACCATAAAAGCTACAAACATGACAGCGACAATTGTGAACTGAGTCGTCGAATTGGCTGGAATATTAAATACACTGTTGAGGCCGCCGCTGATTTGCAGAACACTCAGGCCAAGTGTGGTGGCGACACCCATTACTGTAGCAATTACGGCGATAATATCCACGCCGTTACGGAAGCCCTTACGGAGCGGGCGGGAGCCGTCCCCAATAACACCGTTCATCGTGTCACTGATAAGACTGCGTTCTTCCTGACGGTATAAAAAGTAGGAAATCGCAAGGCCTACAAATGTAAATGACGCCCACTGGTGAATACCGTTGTTAAAAAACGTGTTCCACATTGCTTCTCTTGCCGCCTCCGGTGTTCCCGGCTCGACGTTTGTCCATGGCGGAGGAGTCTGAAAGTGAGTCATTGGCTCTGCCACACCCCAGAAAACGATACTTACACCAAATCCACAGCTGAAAAGCATCGCAATCCAGGTGAAAAAAGGATACTTCGGCCGGGCGTCATCGCCCCCGAGCCTGACACGCCCGTACTTACTAAATGCCATATAAAAATTAAATAAGATCAAAAACAGTACAAACAGTAAATAAAACCAGCCGAACGTATCAGCGATAAAGCCGTATGTAACTTCGGCCTGTGCCTGCAGGGCCTGTGGTGCTATTGCTCCCCACAATGCAAATACAAAAATGATGATAAAAGAAATGAAAAAGATACTGTTGAGAAATTTGAATTTTTTCTCTTTTTCACTCATGATGCCTTCCTCCTCTCTTTGCTTGCGGAAACGAATTAACGAAACTTTAACATATAAGGCCTTCCAAAAACAGCTGATTCCAAAAAAACTCTTTGAAATAGTATTGGGATTAAAGAACTAATGTGTAGAGGCCTATGCTTTGATTTACCCGAATCACCTTACATATAATACACAAATTCACTTATTTGAAGAATTTTTCAATGAATTTTCTTTATTTTTATGACTATTTCACTAATTATTCATTTATTGACGTCGTAAATGTCAAAAATATCATGTACAATGAATATAGAATATAGTTAGTTCATCAAAGAGCTGTATAAAACGATCAGCATTTGCCCTATTCCTCTTTTCACCATTAGGTTTCAGGCAGGTTGACCCTGCTAATTCACTATATTAGGAGGATGTTCTATGCACACAATGAACGTTGTATTAGTTGCTGTCGACGGATCCGAGCAGGCTGAATATGCTTTTGAGACCGCTCTTCCTATTGCTAAAGCACAGGAAGCCCAGCTTATCATTTCCAGAGTGATTAACAAAAATGCCTATCAGCCGATGAGCAGTTACGCTCCTTCTATCATTGAAAAAGTACAGGAAGATGCCAATGAACTGCTGGCAAAGTATAAAAAACAGGCAGAAGAAGCGGGCATTACAGATGTAGCTGTAGAACTTTTATACGGTTCTCCCAAAACGAAAATCATCCGTGATCTCGTCCCGAAATATCATGTAGATTTAATAATCACCGGAGCTACTGGCTTAAACGCCGTAGAAAAAATACTTATGGGCAGCGTATCCGAACACATTGCAAAAGCGGCGCCCTGCAGTGTAATGGTGGTCCGTTCTTAAAAATTAAAAGCTTCAAAAAGCAGCCGGCAAAAAATTGCCGCTGCTTTTTTTTTGAAAATTTATGTTTATTCCTTAGATGAGCGGGAACAATTAAAGTGTCCCCGCTCATTTGAGGGACAAAAAAATATATGCATGGTGGAAATGATTGGACAATAGCGCCTAAAACATAAGCCAGAAAAGACCTGTCTCTTTTCTGGCTTTTTTGCGTTCAAAAGCCGATTTACTCCTCTCCCGGGCTTATTGTTCTTTTGTTTTCGCTATGCATTATTTTTATCTTTTGTTCTACATGCAACCAGGCATGCAGCCGGTGCACAAAAAGAACCATTAATTATTTTCCACATCCACTTTAAAGCGGGATTCTACAGCCCGCACCCATTTTTTATTTTAAAAAATTTTTTAGGAGGACTTGAAAATGGCAATCGATAAGTATCCATCCAGACAAGGCGATCATAAGGAAATCATGGACCGGAAGGACCCTGTTGTTCACGGCGGTTCAGATTTTGAAGGCCCGCTGCAGAAGGAAGAGCTGGACTTTTACGACGAGAACGGCTACCTCATGCTTCAGAAGCTGTTTACCGATGAGGAAGTCGCGATGATGAAGCG